>DQBD01000060.1:3758-12018 GCA_003526065.1 Gammaproteobacteria bacterium
GCCAGTAGGGGCTTCGCAGTGCCGGCACAACGGCCGGCGATAACGCAGCAGGAGCAAAGGGCATGCGTATCGAACGTCTCACCCCGGCCAGTAGGGGCTTCGCAGTGCCGGCACAACGGCCGGCGATAACGCAGCAGGAGCAAAGGGCATGCGTATCGAACGTCTCACCCCGGCCAGTTACCGGGACCTGATCCAGCCCGATCGGGTACACGGTTCGCTGTACACCGAACCGTACGTGTTCGAGGACGAACTGGACAAGATTTTTCACCGCGGTTGGGTGTTCGTGGCCCACGAAAGCGAGTTGCCGAATGTGGGTGACTATGTCACCCGCACTGTCGGGCGCCAGCACTACCTGCTGGTCCGTGGCCAGGATGGCGCGGTCAACGTGTTCTTCAACCGGTGTCAGCACCGTGGCAACTTGTTGTGCAACAAGCCGACCGGTACCGCCAAGAACTTCGCCTGTCCCTATCACGGCTGGACCTTCGGCCTGAATGGCGAACTGCAGGATGTGCCGCACGCGGGTGGTTTCGAGAAGGACTGGACCAAGCTCGGGCTGGAAGTGCCGCGCAGTGGCAACTATCGCGGCTTCATCTTCGCCAGTGCCGCCACCGACGGCATCTCCCTGGACGAGCACCTGGGGCGCGCCAAGGAGCTGATCGACAGGGCCTGTGACCTGTCGCCGACCGGCCAGTTGCGCCTGACGGCCGGCTGGGTGCGTCACGAGTACGCCGCCAACTGGAAGATGCTGCCCGAGAACGACACCGACGGTTACCACGTCGGCTTCACGCACCAGTCTTTCATGCGCGCCATTCGCTCGCAGTACGACAGCTTCGTGTCGGACGAGAAGCAGATCAAGGGCGTGATCCGCGACTGGGGCAACGGCCACACCGAAATCGACTTTGCCGGTGGTTACACCAAGCCGCTGGAGTGGCTTGGCACCACCCCCGAGAAGGTGCCCGAGTACGTCGCCGCACTGGAAGAGGCGTACGGCAAGGAGCGCGCCGAGGAGCTGATGCACCTGGGGCCACCGCATGCCTGCATCTGGCCGAACCTGTTCCTGGCCGAGATGAACATTGTCATCTTCCAGCCGCTGGCGGTGGACAAGAGCGTGCAGTGGCACACGCCCATGCTGCTCGAAGGCGCCGAGGGTCTCGATTTCCGTCTGCTGCGGCAAAGCGAGGGCGCGCTCGGGCCGGCCTCGTTCCTGGTGGCGGACGACGCCTCCATTGCCGAGCGCACGCAGCGGGCCCTGGAGTCGGGTGATCCGTGGTGCGACCTGAGTCGTGGCCTGAATCGCGAGGAGATCGACGCGCGCGGCGTGCGCAGCTCCCACATGACCGACGAGACCTCGAATCGCGGTTTCTGGCAGCACTACCTGCACGTCATGGGTGGTTAACGGTAATGAACACGACTGCACTGGAACGACCGGCTCTGAGCGACGCAGAGCTGCGCGAGGTCACGGATTTCGTCTATCTCGAGGCACGCCTGGCCGACGAAGGCCGCTACGCCGACTGGGAAGCCCTGTGGACGGACGACGGCGTGTACTGGGTGCCGCGCGCCGATGGGCATGATCCGAACACGCATGTCTCGCACATCTACGACAACCGCACGCGTATCGCCACCCGCGTACGCCAGTTGGCCACCGGCTACCGTTTCAGCCAGGAGCCGGCCTCGCCGATGCGCCGCCTGCTGTCCAACGTCGAGGTGACGCGCCTGGACGACGGCTACGAGGTGGGTTCGAACTTCATGCTCATGGAAACGGTGGTCCAGTCCACGCATGAGCTGCGCCTGTGGGCCGGCCGCAGCACGCACCGGCTGCGCCGGGTCGACGGGCAACTGCGCATGGCCTACAAGAAAGTGGTGCTGGTGAACGGCGACGAGGCCATACCGACGCTGTCGTTTCTGATTTGAACCACCGACGGCGCCCGGCGCCGTCGGTGATGTGCTTCAGCCGCCCGGCCTGTGCCGGGCGGCTGTGTCTTTGAATGACCGCTACCGGCCAGGGACGGCTAACGTTCAACCCCGCCGACCGGGAGGAGAATCAGCATGGCCAGCAAAAAACCGCTGGCGGCGATCCGTGGCTTTGCCATGTCGGATCTGAGCCGTCAGTACATCGGCCCGACGTGGCAGCTTGCCGTCACGGCCATCCACCGCGCCATTGCCGACGCCGGCCTGAAGAAGGCCGACATCGACGGCCTGCTCATCAACAAGAGCCCTGTCGCCTCGTTGATGGATCTGCCGATGGACCTGATCGACTACGCGGGCCTGAAGGATCTGACGCTGTGCTCGGTGGTCGAGGCCGAGGGCTCGTCCGGGGTGCAGATGGTGCAGCAGGCGGCCCTGGCAGTGCAGGCCGGTATGGCCAAGGCGGTGGTGTGCGTGTTTGCAGATGCGCCCATCGTGCCGGGTGTCAGCACCCAGCAGGCCTTTGGCATGCCGCTGCCGCTGATGGGCAAGCTGGGGTCGGAGGCGCCAACCGGACTGTTCGGTCCGGTGGCCGCCTATGCCCTGGCGGCGCGGCGCTACATGCACAACAACAACCTGAACGAGGATCACCTGGGGGCGGTGGCGGTTGCCTGTCGCCAGTGGGCGCTCAAGAGTCCACTGGCCATGATGAAGAAGCCGCTGACTCTGGAGGACCACCACGCCTCGCCGTACGTGGTGGAGCCGTTCCACCTGTTCGACTGCTCGTTTCCCGTCAACGGCGCGGTGGCGGTGGTGGTCACCAGCGCCGAGCGTGCCGCCGACGGCCCACAGCCGGCCGTGTACATCCACGGCATGGGCCAGGGGCACCGCGGTGTCACCAACCGCCGCGGCTTCGAGAACGAGATCCAGATCGGCGCCAAGCTGGCCGGGCAGGGCGCCTACGCCATGGCCGGTGTCGGCCCGAAGGACATCGACTGCGCCCAGGTCTACGACGCCTTCACCTACTGCATCCTGCTGCAACTGGAGCAGTACGGCTTCGTCGAGCCGGGTGGTGCGGGCGAGTTCGTGCTGGCCGGACAGACCGCGCCGGGCGGCAGTTTTCCGGTCAACACCGGCGGTGGTCAGCTGTCCGGCTACTACCTGCAGGGCGGCACACCCCTGTCGGAGGGCGTGATGCAGGCGCGCGGCACGGCCGGTGAACGGCAGGTCAAGCACGACCTGGTGCTCACCGCCGCGTACGGTGGGCGAATGATGTACCACGCCTGCATGATCACCAGTCCGCACGCCAGCCTGTAAGGAGGTCGCCATGTACGACATCACGCGCATCAAGGGCTGGCCGATGCCGGTCCTGAACGAGCTGAACCAGCCGCATTTCGATGCCATGGGCGAGGGCAAGGTACTGGTGCAGCATTGCCCGGACTGCGATACCTGGCTGGCCCCGGGGGCCTTTGTGTGCGAGAACTGCGGCTCGACGGCCATCACCTGGCGTCAGGCGTCCGGTCGCGGCGAGATCTACAGCTACGTGGTGATGCACCGCAGTTTTGATCCCGCGTTCGAGGGACTGGTACCGTACAACGTGTGCCTGATCGAACTCGAGGAAGGGCCGCGCCTGCTGGCCAACGTGGTCGGTATCGCCAACGATCGGCTGGCTGTCGGCCAGCCCGTGCGTGCCGTCTTCGAAACGGCGGGCGAGGGCCTGCCCCTGTTGAAATTCGCGCCGGCCTGATGTTCTTGGGCCGGTTCCCCCACACGATCGTACGAGGAGGCGGCAGCCATGCTGCCACGTGATTACATCGCCCGCTGCGCGGCGCATTACCCGGACAGGATCGCCTACCACGACGGTGATCGCCATCTGACCTGGCGGCAGATCGACGACCGCTCGGACCGCCTGGCTGCCGCCCTGCAGGGCTTGGGTTTCCAGGCGGGTGACGTGGCGGCCATCCTCAGCCACGAGCACCTGGAGGTCTACGAGCACCTGTTTGCCTGCTACAAGAGCGGCCTGGTGCGCTGTGGCATCAACTGGCGCTACGCGCCGCGCGAGATGCTGCACGTCATTCGCGACAGCAATGCACGGGTCATCCTGGTGCAGGCCAACTGCGTGCCGCTGCTCGAGCCAATCCTGGACGATCTGCGTGCCGATGGCCGGCTGCTGATCGGCTACGGCGGCGAGCACGGCCTCGATCACGATTACGAGTCGCTTCTGAGCGCCGCGCGGGAGCGTCCGCAGTGGCCGTCGCTGGCCGAGGACGCCCTGATCGCCCTCAGCTACACCTCCGGCACCACCGGCCTGCCCAAGGGGGTGATGCTGGGGCAGGGCGCCATGCGCGACTCGATGCTCTACACGGTGTTGAGCATTGGCCTGCGCTACGAGGACGTGTGGTTCCCGCCGACCGCATCCGGCTGGATCACCTTCGTGCTGGGCTCGTTCAATCTGGTCAACGGCATGACCGTGGTGCTGCCGAACGGCGACTTCGACACGGCGCGTTTTCTGGAGTTCGTCGGCCGGTACCGCGTCACCGCCACCATCATCGTGCCGCTGATGATGCAGCGCCTGCTCGACGAGTACGACCGCGGCGATTACGACCTGTCCTCGCTGCGCCTGGTCACCTACGGCTCGTCGCCGGCGCGCCCGGCGCTGATCCGCCGCACCATGGAGACCTTCGGCTGCGAAATGATGCAGCTGTATGGGATCACCGAGTGCACCGGCGGCTGGGTCACCTTCCTGCATCACGACGACCACGTGCGCGGTCTGCGCGACCGTCCGGAACTGCTGACGTCGTGCGGGCGTGGCGGCGTGCACATGGAACTGTCCATTCGCGACGAGCAGGGGCAGCCGCTGCCGGCCGATGCGGTCGGTGAGGTGTGGATCCGCTCCAGCACCAACATGCTCGGCTACCTCAACCTGCCGGAGCAGACCGCGCAGGCGCTGGTGGACGGCTGGTTGCGCACGCATGACCTCGGCCGGCTGGACGCCGACGGCTTCCTGTACCTGACCGACCGCAAGAACTTCCTGATCATCTCCGGTGCTGCCAACGTCTATCCCAGTGTGGTCGAGACGGTGCTGGCCGAGCACCCGTCGGTGCGCGAGGTGGCGGTGGTCGGCGCGCCCCATCCGGAATGGGGCGAGGCGGTGGTGGCGACTGTCAGTCTCAAGGACGGCGCGCAGGCCACGGTGGACGAACTGCTCGACTTCTGTCGTCCGCGGCTGGCGAAGTACGAGGTCCCCAAGCACATCGAGATCGTTGCCGACCTGCCCAAGGGGCTGACCGGCAAGATCCTGAAGAAAAACATTCAGGGGTGGTACAAGGACGACCCGGCGCGCCTGCCGTGGAAGTCCGTGGACTGAGGGTAGCGAAAGTCTCGTACCATCGACCGGCCGGAAAACATAATCACTATCCGGAGGAGAAACGGATATGACCAAGCCGGATGCGTCGTTTCATACCCAGATCACCACGGCGGTGCCGGACATGGGGTCCGGCCCGCTGCCGGTCGAGCCCTATATTTCGCCCGAGTTCTTCGAGCAGGAGCGGGAAAAGGTGTTCCGCCGCGCCTGGCTCGAGGTGGCTCGCGAGGACGAGCTGCCGAACCCCGGCGACTACGTGGTGCGCGAGATCGAGGTGCTCAGGACGTCGGTCCTGCTGGTGCGTGGCAGGGACGGCCAGGTACGTGGCTTCCACAATGTCTGCACCCACCGCGGCATGGCCGTCAGCATCTGCGACACGGGCAATGCGCAGGGCTTCATCTGCAACTTTCACGGCTGGACCTTCGACCTCGACGGCCGTCTGAAGGGGGTGCCCGGCGAAACCTACTTCGCCGACTTCGACCGCGCCGACTACGGCCTGCGGCCGGTCGCCACCGACATCTGGAACGGTTTCATCTTCGTGCACTGGGAGCCGCAGCCGCAGGTCGGCCTGCGCGAATTCCTGGGCGGCATGGGCACCCAGCTGGATGACTATCCGTTCCAGCGTTTCAACCACATCGCCCGCTACAGCGCGCGCGTGAAGGCGAACTGGAAGACCTTCATCGACGCCTTCCATGAGGCCTACCACGTCATGATGGTGCACCGGCACACCGTGCCGGACGCCTGCGCCGGGCAGGACAACCCCTACGGCCTGCTCAGTTCGGCGCGCATCTACGGGCCGCATCACTCCGGCTCGGTGTGGGTGAACCCGGGCCACAAACCGACGCCGTCCGAGACGCTGGCCTGGAAGTACGGCATGAGTTTCGCACCCGGCGACATGGTCGACCTGCCGGGCCTGAATCCCGACAACAGCCCCAACTGGTGGTTCGACATCAACGTGTTGTTCCCGAATTTCTTCATCGATGTCGGGCCGGGCTGGTACTTCACCTACAACTTCTGGCCGGTGGCGGTGGACGAGTCGACCTGGGAGATGAACATCTACCAGCTCGACGCCGAGAGCGCCGGGCAGAAGTTCGCCCAGGAACACACCAAGGTGTTGCTGCGCGACATCCTGTACGAGGACCTCAGCACCCTGGAGTTCGCGCAGAAGGCGATGGCCTCGGGCGTGCTGAAGCACCTGCCGATCAGCGAGATGGAAATCGCCGTGCGTCACCAGCTGCACACGGTGCAGGAATGGGTGGGCCGGCCATGAGCACGCCCCCCTTTGCCCTGCCGTCGGGGTACGAGGACCTGGCGTGGCTGGCCGATTGGGCGCTGCCGGCAGAGCATCAGCGTCACGGCAAGCGCCTGTCCACGCCGCTGGCCGAGTTGCAGCGGGTGTATGACACGCTGCTGCCACGCATCGAGGGCATAATCGCCCACCTGGACCAATTCCCCGTCGACGACTTGCCCGCGCC
Organism: Gammaproteobacteria bacterium; assembly: GCA_003526065.1. The sequence continues at coordinate 10,503 of DQBD01000060.1, forward strand.
CGAGGGCAACCTCATGCTTCTGGCGCTGGCCTTCGTGGAGGTGTCGCCGGCGGTGGAGCTGCTGCATTCGCCCACGGTGCCGGACGGCTTCGAGCCGAGCCGGTTCCGCGTGCACTTTTGAAGCGGCCTGGTCGACCGGTACCGATCCGTCTCACAGTCAATCAACCAAGGAGCTAAATAGATGGCCATCGAAATCGACGTGAAGAAGACCGCCCTGCTGTCGATGGACTTCCAGAACGACATCATCCATCCGGATGCGCCGCTGGCGCAGGCGGCCGGCTTCGCCAAGATGGTGCAGGACACCGACATCCTGCCGCGCAGCGCCAAGGTGCTGGACGCCGCCCGCAAGGCCGGCATGAAGGTGATCCACATCGTGGTCGAGTTCGACGAAAACTCGCCGACCATGCCCCACCGCGGCGCGTTCTTCCGCATGCTCGGCTCCGGTGGCCCGACCCTGCAGCCGGGTACCTGGGGTGCGCAGATCCACGAGGACGTGGCCCCGCAGCCGGGTGACGAAATCGTCAAGAAGGCCATGATCAGCGCCTTCTGCGGTTCCAACCTGAAGGAAGTGCTGGACAAGAACGGCATCACCGACATCGCCATGATCGGCGTTGCCACCACGTTCGTGGTCGAAGGCACCGTCTGGTCGGCGGTGGACATGGGCCTGAGCTGCGTCGTCATCGAGGACTGCGTGTGCGCCGGCAGCCAGGAGGCGCATGACGCCGCCATCCAGACCTCGCTGACCTATCTGTCGGACATCTGCAAGGCGGACGAATTCATCGCTGCCATCCAGAAGTAAGTCCCGGACCACGGGCTGATCGGGCCCCGTCGGTGCACAGGCACCGGCGGGGCCTTTTTCGTTTCCGGGGGGCTAGCCCGCCGCGCCGCGACGGGCGGGCAGGGCGCCGGTCAGCGCATCGAGCTGCTTGTGCAGGCGCGCCACGGACACCGGCTCGCGGGTGCCCAGTTCGGGCGCGAACAGCGCCACCCGCAATTCCTCCAGCAGCCAGCGCAGGTGAACCCAGTCGGCATGGTGCGGGTGTGTCGTCTGCACCGGACGGTGTTCCCAGTAACGTTCCCACAGCGGCCGCAATCCCAGCGCGCGTCTGCGGTCGGCAGCCGCATCGTGCCGTGCCGCGCCCAGGCGCCGTGTCGCGGCGCTCAGGTAGCGGGGCAGTTCACCCATCCAGTGCGGCGGCGTGTCGGCCACGAAGCCGGGGTGAATCAGCCGCTGCAGCTGGTCACGCAGGTCGCCGGCCACGTCCAGCAGCGTCAGGGTGGTTACCTGATCGAGTTGCCGGGTGAGCGCCTGCCAGGCGGTCAGGGTCTCGGTCACCGTGTGGGCCAGGCGCTCGCCGGCGGCGGGAAGGTCGGCCCCCAGCCGTGCCGCCAGTGTCTCGAAACCGCCCCGGTCGCGTGGCGCCTGGGCATCGTCCGGCCACAGCTGGCGGACAGTGGCCAGGTGCAGGTCGCGTTGCAGCGCCGTGGCCGTGCCGAGCCGGCGGTAGGCGGTCTC
>DQBD01000127.1:0-215 GCA_003526065.1 Gammaproteobacteria bacterium
TTGTAGAACGGCACGTTGGCATCGCCATTGATGGTGGACACCACGCCGGTCTTCTTGCCGGCAGCGCCGAACTGCTTGATCTCGGCGACGATCGACTGCCAGTCCGAGTGCCCGAACGGCGTGTAGTTGATCATGATGTCCTCGTCCTTCACGCCCTTCGACTTCAGGTACGCCTCGAGGATCTTGTTGGTGGTGCGCGGGTACACGTAGTCGGT
>DQBD01000127.1:498-6155 GCA_003526065.1 Gammaproteobacteria bacterium
CCGGCCAGCACCCAGCGCTCGATGCCCAGCTCGTTCATGAAGTAGTCGACCGCCGGAATGGCCTGCTGGTTGGGCGCGGCGCCGGTGTAGAACACATTCTTGGACGACTCCTCGCCCTCGTACTGCACCGGGTAGAACAGCAGCCCGTTCAGCTCCTCGAACACCGGCAGCACGGACTTGCGCGACACCGAGGTCCAGCAGCCGAACACCACGTCGACCTGCTCCTTGCTGAGCAGTTCGCGCGCCTTCTCGGCGAACAGCGGCCAGTTGGAGGCCGGGTCCACCACCACCGCCTCGAGCGGCTTGCCGAGCACGCCGCCCTTCTTGTTCTGCTCGTCCACCAGCATCAGCACGGTGTCCTTGAGCGTGGTCTCGGAAATGGCCATGGTGCCGGACAGCGAGTGCAGCACACCCACCTTGATGGTGTCGGCGGCCTGCGCCATGCCGGCCAGCAAGGCGCCCGTGGCGGCCAGGGCCAGTCGCCGGGCAAACGAAGTCATGCGATCAGTCATGCGAAATTCTCCTGTGATCCGGGGGGCTCAGATCTGCAGCTGCACGCCGAGGATGAAAAAGTCGGTGCTGTCGGCACCGTCGTAGTCGTCGGCGCCGTAGGTGGCGATGACCTTGGCGTTCTGGCCGTCGATGATGTAGCCGAGACCCACTTCCCAGCGGTCGTGATCCGGCGCGTTGTCGTCGTCCACCTGCTGGAAGCGCACATGCGGCTGCAGCTTGCCGACGCCGTAGGTCTGCGGTGTCAGGAAGCTGGCCAGCACGAAGTAGCCGCTGCCCTGGTAGCCGAAGGCCGGCATCTGGTCGTCGTGGTCGTAGTCGTAGTAGGCGCCTTCCAGGCTCACCGCACCGCCGTCGCCGACCTTCTTCTCCAGCAGCACGTCCACGTTCCAGCCGAAGAAATCCCCCGGCGACGCCAAGGTGCCGGTGCCGTCGGACTGGTACTGGGCGGCGACACCGAAGGTCAGGATGTCCTTCGCGCCGAAATAGGAGCTGGTGGTGTAGAAGCCCGGCTCCGGATCCCACAGTGCCCACTGCAGACGCCCGGCGAACAGCAGGTTGTCGTCCTGGTTGGGGTTGTTCAGCGAGTTGATGCCGGAATACGACGTGTCCATGCCGTCGTAGACGCCAAGCGCATAGCCGAACACGCCACCGTCGATGGAACCGTTCACGGAGACACCCTCGTCGCGACCGGCGAAGATGGCCGGATAGGCCTGCGCGATCGGGAAGGTCCAGGCGTTCAGGTAGTACGGGCCGTCCAGGTTGGCGCGGTCCGACGGCGGCAGATGACGCCCCATCCAGATGTTGAACTCGGGCGCGAAGGTGAACTTGGCGATCGCATCCAGCATGCGAACGTCGTCGTCATCGCCGGTGTCGTACCGCTCGGTGTTGAACTCCAGCATGATGTATTCATGCAGCTGGGCGTTCAGGTACAGGCGGATGCTGTCAACCGTGAAGTCGTTCGAGCGCCCGTCGTCCGGCGCCGCGTCCTCCACCGAACTGAAACTGGTGCGCAGACCGGCGCCCACCGACACCCACTTGGTGTCGTCGATCTCGATCTTGGCGCCGGCATTGGCGGTGTCGGCGGCCAATAGGCCCACGCTGGCGGTCGCGGCCAGCAGTGTTGTTCTTGCGAAATGCTTCACAGGCATGCCCGTGCTCCCTGAAAGTTAAGCGATGCCTCCTCCCGAATGGCGGTGTTCGATTAGCAACCACCATGCCATGCAGCGCGCGACCCGCTGTGCAATGGCAATCCCCCAGTAACGCACTCGACATCGACCGGCATGTGCACCGCCCTGGTGCGCACAACGCCCCTTCGGCGCCGCGCCGGCCCAAAGCGGTTCAACCAGTGAGCGCACCCTCACGTTCGATGAACGCGATCACCTCATCCAGCCCGGTTCCGGTCTTCAGGCAGGTGAACACGAACGGCCGCTCGCCACGCATGCGCCGGGCGTCACGGTCCATCACCTCCAGCGAGGCGCCGACGTGCGGCGCCAGGTCGGTCTTGTTGATGATCAGCAGGTCCGAGCGGGTGATGCCCGGCCCACCCTTGCGCGGGATCTTGTCGCCGGCCGACACGTCGATCACGTACAGCGTCAGGTCCGACAGCTCGGGGCTGAAGGTCGCCGCCAGGTTGTCGCCGCCGGACTCCACGAACACCACGTCCAGCGGCGCGAACCGGCGCGACAGATCGGCCACCGCGGCCAGGTTCATCGAGGCGTCCTCGCGAATCGCCGTGTGCGGACAGCCACCGGTTTCCACGCCGACGATGCGCTCCGGCGCCAGCGCCCCGGCCCGGGTCAGGAATTCGGCATCCTCGCGGGTGTAGATGTCGTTGGTGACCACGGCGATCTGATAGCGATCGCGCAGCGCGCGGCACAGGGCCTCGGTCAGCGCCGTCTTGCCGGAACCGACCGGCCCGCCAATCCCCACGCGCAGCGGCCCGGCCACCGATGTATCCAACATGCGTATCTCCTGAATTCAAGATCGAAAAAGACGGCTGTACTGGGTCTCGTGCCGGCAGCTGGCGATGGCCAGCGCCGGCGCCGCCGCTCCGATGTCGGCATCGGCCACGGCCAGCCCGCTCGCCACCACCGCCGGAATATCCTGGGCCAGCTCATACAGCAGGCGCTGCGCGGCCGTATGGCCCAGCGGTACCGCCCGCACCGCCGCGCTGACCTGTGCCTCCAGCCAGGCCCACAGGCAGGCCTGCGCCGCCGTGGGCGGGGCAATGCGAAAACGTGTGGCAGCCAGGGCAAACAGGGCCAGCGCGGTGCGCTGCGGCAGGTCGACCCAGGTGCGTGCGTCATCGAGATCCAGGTCGCCCAGCAGCACCGCCCAGGCGCTGGCCAGCGCGCGTTCCTGGGCGCGCAGTTCCGCGGTGTCGCGCATCGCCAGCAGCAGCCCGGACCAGTGCATTGCCGCGTCCCGGTCCTCGGCCGAAAAGGCTGCCATCAGCCGTGCCAGCAGGGGCACTTCCACCCGCGCCAGGCTGTGCTGCAGCTGACCGCCGATCCACGCCGCCGCCTGTGGCAGGTCGCCGACCCACCCCAGCTCGACCGCGGTTTCCAGGCCCTGTGAATACGCAAAGGCGCCCACCGGCAGGGTGGCGCTGGTCAGTTGGCGCAGCCGCAGGTCGGCCAGCGCACCATCAGTGGGCGTGCGTGTGTCCATGGCCGGCCGCCGCATAGGCGCCCGCCTCCGGCTCGAACGGCGACTCGCCGACCGCCACCTGCAGGCCGAGCCCACGCAGCATGTCGTCGAGCACGTGGTCGTGCAGGTAACGCAGCCAGCCGTCGCCCAGCTGCACCGCCACATGCCGGTTGCCCAGGTGATAGGCGGCACGCAGCACCAGCAGCGGCGTGTCGGCGGTGGCGGTGGACACCGCCTCGCTGGCGGACCGCACCACCACGGTGGCACCCCCGGGCCCGCCGAGCACGTCGCCGCCGCGCAGCACGGTGCCGCGCGGCAAGGCCAGCAACGCGGGCAGGCCACTGTCCAGGCGCACGCGCTGGCGCGAACGCACGCGCCGGTCGAAGCTAAGGGTCAGCGAATCGGCGCCGGTGGCACCGGTCAGAACGTGGTCGAACACCTGCATGACTGGATCTCAAGCAACTCTCGGGCCAGCCAAGTATCGGTGCTCACTGCGGCTGGATCGGGAAACCATCCTGCGGCCCCAGTGCCTCGCGCTCGCGCTGGAACATGGCGCCACTTTGTACGTACACGCTCAGCAGGCCTATCAGCGACTCGAGCGCATTCCAATGGATGCGTTCCCAGCCGTGCGAGCCGTCGATGCCGAAGCACACCAGGGCGGTGCGCAGGTCGTGCCCGGCCTGCAGCGCGGCGGCAATGTCCGAGCGGTAGTAGCGGAACACGTCGCGCTGGTGCGCGATGCCGAACTCCTTGCACAGCAGCAGCAGGCGCCGGGTGAGGTGGTAGTCGAACGGCCCGGACGAGTCGGCCATGGCGATGGTCGCGCCGTATTCGGCCGAGTTCTGCCCCGGTGCGGTGGTGCCGTTGTCGATGGCCACCATCTCGGCCACCGTGTCCGGCAGCACGGCCGATGCACCGACGCCGACCTCCTCCAGAATGGTGAACAGGAAGTAGACATCGCTGGGCAGCGTCGGCCGCGTGTCGTGCAGCGCCTTGAGCGTGCCCAGCGCCACTGCCACACCGGCCTTGTCGTCGAGGTGGCGGGAGTTGATGAAGCCGTTGTCCGACAGCTCGGGATTGGCATCAACCGCCACGAAATCACCAACGTAGATGCCAAGCTTCATCAAGTCTTCAATACCGCCAAGCGGCTCGTCGAGACGCAACTCCAGGTTGTTCCACGCCGACGGTTGACTGTCGACCTCCGGCCCGAAGGTATGACCGGATGCCTTCAGCGGCAGCAAACTGCCCCGATGCGATCCCCCATCGGTGAACAGCGTCACGCGTGCCCCTTCGGCGAAACGGGCATTCCAGTGGCCCACCGGCACCACCTCCAGGCGCCCGTTGGGCTTGAGTGCCTTCACTTGCGCGCCGAGCGTGTCCAGGTGGCTGACGATGGCGCGCGCCGGTGCACGTGCCGCGCCACGCACGGTGGCCCGAATGGCACCCAGGCGTGTCAGCTCGAACGGCACACCCAGGCGCTTGAGCTCCTCGCACACCACGTGCACCACCCGGTCCGTGTAACCGGACGGACTGGGCGTGTGCAGCAGTTTCATCAGGATATCCAGCACATAGCGCTGGTCGATGGGGAGGACTCTCATGGCGATGACGTTTTTCAGATCGCCGGCAGGCGGCGAGTAATGGGGAACAACAGGTCCACGAAGCGCTGCGCGGTCGGCTGCGGCTCGTGATTGGCCAGTCCGGGGCGCTCGTTGGCTTCGATGATCACATGCTCGGGCCGATCCGGCGCGGTCACCAGGAAATCGAGACCCACCACCGGAATGTTCAACGCCCTCGCCGCCTGCACCGCGGCGTCCGCCAGGGTCGGATGCAGGCTGTCGGTCACGTCATGCAAGGTCCCGCCGGTATGCAGGTTGGCCGTCTTTCGCACCTGCAGGCTGACGCCGCTGGGCAACACCTGGTCCAGCTCGTAGCCTGCCAGACGCACGCAACGGGCGGTTTCGTCGTCCAGCGGGATGTGGCTCTCGCCGGCACTGGCGGCCAGCCTCGGGTCGAGGCCGATCCAGCCCGCGCCGGGCAGATAGACCTCGGCCCAGGCGTGCAGATCGGTGAAGTCGTGGTCGGTGCCCTTCGGACCGTCCAGTGCTTCCAGATCGGGCTTCAACTGGATCAGGTAGCCGGACACAAAGCGCGCCGCCAGGCCCAGGTGTCGAAGGGTCTGCACCAGCAGCCAGGCGGAATCCCGGCAAGAACCGGATCCTTTCTCCAGGGTTTCCTCCGGCGTCTGCACACCGGGNNTTCTCGATCAGTTCGCGAACGGTTGCCTGCCCGGTGCCGAAGACCTGCGGCGGCCGACGCACCGCGGCGGCGACCACCTCGAAGTCGATCACCACCACCCGCAGGTCGTCGCCGGGCACCAGCTCTTCCAGCAGCACCGTGTCGCAGTAGCGGCGCGCCACGCGAACGGCGCGGGTCAGCGCCGCGGCGTCGCGCACGTCGACGGTGATGCCGCGCCCCTGCTCACCGCGCGCGGGCTT
>DQBD01000072.1 GCA_003526065.1 Gammaproteobacteria bacterium
CTGGTCGGCCACCATCACGGCGCAATTCTCTTCCGCCTCGGACGTGGAGGCGCCCAGGTGCGGCAGCGCAATCACGCGCGGGTGGCCGATCAGGCCCGGCTTCGGAAAATCGCTCACGTAGTAATGCACCTGCCCCGTCTCCAGGGCGGCGGCGACGGCGTCCGTGTCGACGATACCGGCCCGCGCGAAGTTCAGAACCGTCAGGCCAGGTCGCGCCAGGCGCAGCGTGTCGCTGTTGGCCAGACCGCGGGTGTGCTCGTTCAGGGGCACGTGGAAGGTAATGAAGTCGGCGCGGCTGAACACGGCCTCCACGCTCGGCGCGCGCTCCACCTCGGCGGACAGCTGCCAGGCGCCCTCGACGGTGATGCCCGGGTCGTAGCCGACCACCTTCATGCCCAGCGCCAGCGCGGCATTGGCCACCTGGCGGCCGATGGCGCCCAGCCCCACCACGCCCAGCGTACGGCCGGGCAGCTCGAAGCCGGCGTACTGCTTCTTGCCGGCCTCGACCGCGTGTTCCACGGTCTGGTTGTCGCCTTCGAGCGCCTGCGTGTAGGCCCAGGCCTGGCAGATGTTGCGTGCGGCCAGCAGCAGGCCGGCGATCACCAGTTCCTTGACGGCGTTGGCGTTGGCGCCCGGCGCGTTGAACACCGGTATGCCGCGCGCCGACATGGCCGCCACGGGAATGTTGTTGACACCGGCGCCGGCGCGGCCAACGGCCAGCAGCGAGGCGGGGATGTCCATGCTGTGCAGGTCGGCCGAGCGCAGCAGGATGGCATCCGGCTCCGCCAGATCCTTGCCGGTCTGGTAACGGTCGGCCGGCAGGCGCGCCAGGCCCGCCTTGGCAATGTTGTTCAGGGTGAGGATTCGATACATGACGGATTCCGTGGACGGTGCGATGAGCGCGTCAGCCGTGGCGGCGCTCGAAGTCGATCATGAACTCGACCAGCGCCTGCACGCCGGCACGCGGCATGGCGTTGTAGATGCTGGCGCGCATGCCGCCGACACTGCGGTGCCCCTTCAGCTGCACCAGTCCGGCCTGCTTGGATTCGGCCAGGAAGGTGGCATCGAGGTCGGCATCGGCCAGCGTGAACGGCACGTTCATGCGTGAGCGACTGGCCAGCTCGGTGGGACAGCTGTAGAAGCCGCTGCGATCGAGCACGTCATACAGCAACTGCGCCTTGTCGACGTTGGCCTGCTCCACCGCCGCCAGGCCGCCCTGGGCCAGCAGATGCTTGAACACCAGACCCGCCACGTAGATGGCGAAGGTCGGCGGCGTGTTGTAGGCCGAGTCGTTCTCGGCGTGGATGGCGTAGTCGAGCAGCGTCGGCGCCCCCTCGCGGCAGCGGCCGATCAGGTCCTCGCGCACGATCACCAGTGTCAGCCCGGCCGGGCCGATGTTCTTCTGCGCGCCGGCGTAGATCAGGCCATAACGCCCGACATCGACCGGCCGCGACAGGATATTGCTCGACGCATCCGCCACCAGCGGCACGGCACCGGTGTCCGGCGTGTAGTGGTACTCGGTGCCGAAGATGGTGTTGTTGCTGGTGATGTGCACATAGGCGGCCTGCGGGTCGAGCGTCAGCTCGTCCTGCCCCGGGATGCGGTTGAAGTTGGTCTCGGCGCTGCTGGCGGCAACCTTGACCGTGCCGTGACGCTTGGCCTCGGCCACGGCCTTCTTGGACCACGAACCGGTCACCACGTAATCGGCACTGGCGCCGACCGGCATCAGGTTCAGCGGCACCATGGCGAACTGCAGGGTGGCGCCCCCCTGCAGGAACAGCACCCTGTAGTTGTCCGGGATGCCCATCAGGCTGCGCAGGTCGGCTTCCGCCTCGGCCTGGATGGCCATGAACTCCTTGCCGCGATGGCTCATCTCCATCACCGACATGCCGCTGCCGTGCCAGTCCAGCAGTTCGTCACGCACCTGCGCCAGCACCGGCTCCGGCAATGCCGCCGGCCCGGCGCTGAAGTTGAATACTCGCGCCATCGCTCGATCTCTCCAAAAAGCGGGCACCCGGCCCCGGTCTCAGGCTTCGGGTGGTTCGTCGTCAGGACCGGCGACCGAAGCGTCGACGGCGTCGGGCTCCTCCGCGTCCAGCGCCGCGGCGGCCTCGGTTTCCTCGGGCACCACCACGGCCAGACCGGCCAACAGCTCACCGTCGCCGACACCCATCAGCTTCACGCCCTGGGTATTGCGGCCGAGCACCGAGATGCTGACGCTGCGGGTGCGGATGGCGGTGCCGGCGTTGGTCACCAGCATCACTTCGCTTTCGTCTGTCACCTGCACCGCACCGACCACCGGCCCGTTGCGGGCGGAAGTCTGGATGGAGATGACGCCCATGCCGCCGCGGCCGCGCAACGGATACTCGTCCAGCGGCGTGCGCTTGCCGTACCCGTTGGCCGTGACGGTGAGAATGTCACCTTCCGGCTGCGCCACCACCATGCCGATCATGGCCTGATCCTCGCGCAGGTTCATGCCCCGCACGCCGCGCGCACCGCGCCCCATGACGCGCACGTCGCGCTCGTCGAAGCGCATCACCTTGCCGTCGTCGCTGAACAGCATGACGTGGTCATCGCCATCGGTCAGCGCCACCGCCACCAGCGCATCGCCCTCGACGATGTCGAGGGCGATGATGCCGGCGCTGCGCGGGCGCGAGTAATCGGCCAGCGCGGTTTTCTTCACCAGCCCGCGGCGGGTGGCGAACACCACGTAACGGTCGGCGGCGAACTCGCGCACCGCCAGCACCGCGCTGATGCGTTCGCCTTCTTCCAGCGGCAGCAGGTTGACGATGGGCCGGCCACGACTGCCCGAACCGGCCAGCGGCAGTTCATACACCTTGCGCCAGTACACCTTGCCGGCACTGGAGAAGCACAGCAGCGTGTCGTGGCTGCTGGCCACGAACAGGCGCTCGATGAAGTCCTCTTCCTTGACGCGCGCCGCTGCCCGGCCACGGCCACCGCGATGCTGGGAACGGTACTCGCTGACCGGCTGCGCCTTGACGTACCCCTGGTGCGAGAACGTGACCACCAGGTCCTGCTCGGCGATCAGGTCCTCGGACGTCAGATCGATGCGCTCGGCGACGATCTGCGTGCGCCGGGCGTCGCCATACTGGTCGCGCACTTCCAGCAACTCGCGCCGGATCTCCGTCAACAGGCGCGTGTCGCTGCCCAGGATGTCCAGCAGGTCGGCGATCTGCGCCGTCAGATCCCCGTATTCGTCGACGATCTTGTCGCGCTCGAGGCCGGTCAGGCGCTGCAGGCGCATGTCCAGGATGGCCTGGGCCTGACGTTCGCTGAGGTAGTAGACGCCGTCCACCAGGCCGCGCCCGGCCTCGGACGGGCGGTCCTTGTCGGCGGCCAGGGCCCGGGCCAGCATCTCGCCGACGAAGCCCGGCGTGAACCCCTCGGCGGTCAGCTTGCCGCGCGCCTCCTCCGTGGTCTGCGACCCGCGCACGAGCTCGATCACCCGCTCGATGTTGGCCAGCGCGACGGCCAGTCCTTCGAGGATGTGCAGGCGCTCGCGGGCCTTGCGCAGGGCGAACAGGCTGCGCCGGCTCACCACCTCGCGGCGGTGGCGGATGAAGGCTTCCAGCACCTCGTGCAGGGTCAGCTGGCGCGGCTGGCCGTCGACCAGCGCCACCATGTTGATGCCGAACACCGACTGCAGCTGCGTCAGCTGGTACAGGTGGTTCAGCACCACCTCCGGCACCTCGCCGCGGCGCAGCTCGATGACCGCCCGCATGCCGTCCTTGTCGGACTCGTCGCGGATCTCGGACACGCCCTCCAGGCGCTTTTCCTTGACCAGTTCGGCGACTTTCTCCAGCAGGTGCGCCTTGTTGACCTGGTACGGCAACTCGACGATGACCAGGCTGGCCTTGCCGGTCTTGCTGTCTTCCTCGATCTCGACCTTGGCGCGCAGGTAGATCTTGCCGCGGCCGGTGGCGTAGGCCTCGCGGATGCCGGTGGCGCCGTTGATGCTCGCCGCCGTCGGGAAGTCCGGCCCCGGCAGGTGCGCCATCAGGCCGTCGAGGTCGATCGCCGGATCGTCGATCAGCGCCACGCAGGCGTTGATCACCTCGACCAGGTTGTGCGGCGGAATGTTGGTCGCCATGCCGACCAGATCGGAAGAGCACACGTCTGAAGGTCGGCATGGCGACCAAC
>DQBD01000106.1:0-1762 GCA_003526065.1 Gammaproteobacteria bacterium
CGCTGCTCCTCGTGCTCGCGCAGCAGGGTTCGATTGCCCGCGCTGAGTACCCCGTATGCACGCACCGCCCCGTCCACTTGATTGGCCATGTGATTGAAGGCGGCGCCCATCATAGAAAGCTCGGCAACCCAGTGGCGCTCCGGCAGGCGAACGCCGCGCACCCCCTCCGCCAGGTTGCTGGCAGCCTCCACCACCCCGCGAACCGGCTGCACCACCAGGCCCCGTACCGCAAACCAGACGAGCAACGCCAGCACCGCCTGGGCGACCATCACCATCAGCGGCTGCATGCGCACGAACGGCGCAAGCTGGGCATGCAAGGCGTCCAGTGGCAGCCCCAGCAACAGATACGGCGCCGTCGCAAGCGACATGCCACCCAGCGGCACATAGGTGAAATGCCAGGCGCTGCCGTCCGCCGCGGTCACCCTGATGCTGCCACCTTCGCGCCGCTCGGCCAGCCGACCGGCCAATGCGGCACTGGCTGTGCTCAGCACGTCGTTATCGCCGATGGACGACGGAAGGTGTGCCAACAGCTGCAAGCGGCGATCGAGCACCGTCACGGAAGCGCCGGCCGGCAACACGCCCGGGTCGACCAGCCCCGCCAGCCAGTCGGTGCTCACGGCGGCAAACACCACCGCCTGCACCCGTCCATCCGTATCGACCACCGGGTACCCGAAGTTGATGCCCGGCACGCCGGTGATGCGACCGACCTGATAGACGCCCGCCACGAATTCCCTGGTCTCCACGGCCTCCTTGAAGTAGGCGCGATCACCCAGATTCAGACCGCGCTCGAACGGCAGCGCCGAGCACACGACCCGGCCATCGGCCGCGATGACGCCCACGTTGGTGTAGCCCGGCCGCGCCACCAGCACCTGCTTGAACGTGGCATTGCAGCGCTCGGGGTCGCCAGTCAGCTCGGGCAGCTGTGCCAATGCCACGAGCAGGCCGTGCGCGTTTGTCACCACCTGGCTGTGCTGGCGCGCCACCAGTTCGGCCAGCGCGCGGGCGTGTGTGCCCCTGGCCTCGCTCGCAACCTCCTGCAGATGCCCGGCAAACCAGGTCATGGCGCCGCCCACCGGCACCGCGAACAGAAATACCAGCGTCACGGCAATGATGCGAACATCGATACCGGTGCGCGTGTTCTTGGCCCTCATCCAATCACTCCTCCCGCATCAGGCGCCCAACACAGCCATCTCGCATGCGGCCAGACGACACTGAATTCCGCAATGCACTCCGCTTACCTCCCTGGCGGCGGGCATGGCCTAAAATAGGCGGCCCTCGATCTGGCTCACCGGAGCTGCCTTACCCATGGCCGACGTCAAACGCGTGGTGCTCGCCTACTCGGGCGGGCTCGATACGTCCATCATCCTGAAATGGCTTCAGGAAACATACCACTGTGAAGTGGTCACGTTTACAGCGGATATCGGCCAGGGCGCCAGCGAGCTTGAACCGGCCAGGCGCAAGGCAGAGTCCATGGGCGCCAGCGCCATGTACGTGGACGACCTGACCGAGGAGTTCGCGCGCGACTTCGTGTTCCCGATGTTCCGCGCCAACGCCCTGTACGAGGGCGAGTACCTGCTGGGCACCTCCATCGCCCGCCCGCTGATCGCCAAGCGTCTGGTGGAGATCGCCCGCGAGACCGGGGCCGATGCCATTTCCCACGGCGCCACCGGCAAGGGCAACGACCAGGTGCGCTTCGAGCTTGGCGCCTACGCGCTGATGCCCGAGGTGCAGGTCATCGCGCCGTGGCGCGAGTGGGATCTCA
>DQBD01000106.1:2067-3721 GCA_003526065.1 Gammaproteobacteria bacterium
CTCGCGCGAGAAACTGCTGGCCTATGCCGAGCGGCATGACATCCCGGTGGAATTCAAGCGCGCGGGCCAGACCTCGCCCTATTCGATGGACGCCAACCTGCTGCACATCTCGTACGAAGGCGGCGTGCTGGAAGACCCCTGGCAGGAGCCGGAAGCGTCCATGTGGCGCTGGACGGTGAGCCCCGAGCAGGCACCCGACGCACCGCAGTACGTCGAGCTCGAGTACCGCCACGGCGACATCGTGGCGGTGGACGGCGAGGCGCTGACGCCGGCCGAGGTGATGCGCCGGCTGAACGACATCGGCGGGCGCCACGGCGTCGGCCGGGTGGACATCGTCGAGAACCGCTATGTCGGCATGAAGTCGCGCGGCTGCTATGAAACGCCGGCCGGCACCATCATGCTGCGCGCCCATCGCGCCATCGAGTCGCTGACACTGGACCGCGAGGCGGCCCACCTGAAGGACGAACTCATGCCGCGCTACGCCAGCCTGGTCTACAACGGCTACTGGTGGAGCCCGGAACGCCAGCTGCTGCAGACGCTGATCGACGAAAGCCAGCAGCACGTCAACGGCAGCGTGCGCGTGAAGCTGTACAAGGGCAACGTGCTGGTGGCCGGGCGCAAGAGCCCGGACTCGCTGTTCGACCCGGCCATCGCGACCTTCGAGGACGACGCCGGCGCCTACAATCAGGCGGACGCCAGCGGCTTCATCCGCCTGAACGCGCTGCGCCTGCGCAGTGCCGCCCGCCTGCGCGGCGGGGGCTGACGGCGCCTTGGCCACCACATCATCCCCCACCGGGCCCGACTCGGTGGGGCTGGTCCAGCCGCGCAGCTTCCGCTGTGACACGCCGTTGCAGCTCGACAGCGGCCGCGAGCTGCCGGGTTTCGAGCTGAAGTACGAAACCTACGGCACGCTGAACGCCGCCCGCAGCAACGCCGTCCTGGTCTGCCATGCCCTGTCCGGCGACCACCACGCCGCCGGCTGGCACAGCACACAGGACAAGCGCCCGGGCTGGTGGGACCACTGCATCGGCCCCGGCAAGCCGATCGATACCGACCGCTTCTTCGTGGTCGCCTGCAACAATCTCGGCGGCTGCGCCGGTTCGACCGGACCGAACACCATCAATCCGGCCACCGGACGGCTGTGGGGGCCGGACTTCCCGATCGTCACCGTGCGTGACTGGGTACGCAGCCAGGCCCTGCTGGCCGACCATCTGGGCATCCAGCGCTTCGCCGCGGTGGCCGGCGGCAGCCTCGGTGGCATGCAGGCGCTGCAGTGGGCCATCGAGTTCCCCGGCCGGGTGCGCAGTGCCCTGGTCATCGCCGCCGCGCCGCGGCTGTCGGCCCAGAACATCGCCTTCAACGAGGTGGCGCGCAAGGCCATCATGTCCGACCCGGACTTCCACGAGGGCCGCTATGCCGAGCAGGGCGTGGTGCCGCGCCGCGGCCTCATGCTGGCGCGCATGCTCGGCCATATCACCTACCTGTCCGACGGCCTGATGCGCCAGAAATTCGGCCGCGAGCTGCGCGAGGGCAAGATCAGCTTCGGCTTCGACGTCGAGTTCCAGATCGAGTCCTACCTGCGCCATCAGGGCGAGACCTTCGTCGACCGATTCGACGCCAACACCTACCTGCTGATGACCAAGGCGCTGGACTA
>DQBD01000169.1 GCA_003526065.1 Gammaproteobacteria bacterium
TGCCGCCACCATGGACGTGGTGGAGATGGTGCTGGGCGGGCTGGTCAACAAGGAAATCGTCAACCTCATCAACAGCCACGGCGGCCAGGCGGTCGGCATCACCGGCAAGGACGCGGCGGCCGTGCGTGCCCGCAAGCTGACCATGCGCCGCACCGGCGATGACCAGGCCCTGCCGGACGAGATCATCGACCTCGGCCACGTCGGCGAGGTGGAGGCGATCGACACCGCGCTGGTCGACCTGCTCAGCGGGCGCGACTTCATCCCGGTGGTGGCACCGATCGGTGTCGGCGCCGACGGCGCCACGTACAACATCAATGCCGACACGGTGGCAGGCAAGCTGGCGGTGGCGCTGCGGGCCGAGAAGCTGATGCTGCTGACCAACACCCCGGGCGTGCTCGACGGCAGCGGCAAGCTGATTCCGCGCATGGATGCCGCCACCGTGCACGAGTTGATTGCCGACGGCACCATCCACGGCGGCATGCTGCCGAAGGTGCGCTGTGCCCTGGATGCAGTGGACGGCGGCGTCGGTGCCGCGCACATCGTCGACGGCCGGGTCGAGCACGCGGTGCTGCTGGAGGTGTTCACCGACAGCGGCGTCGGTTCGTTGATCGCCGGCGCGCTGGACGGGGTGTGGCCGGCCAGCTGAGCCGGCCGTCGGCTCAGGCCAGGCCGACCTGGCGCTCGGTTTCCTGCCACAGGCGGGCGCGCAGGGCGCGGTCGTGTGTGGCGGCGGATGATTTCGCCGGCTTGCAGCGGCTGAAGTAGCGGCCGCTGACGTCGGCCACGTCCGGCGAGGTGGCCAGGTGCAGCGACGTGCGCGCTCCGGCGTCGGCCTTGGGCAGCAGTTTCTTCATCCAGCCGGGCATGCCGCCGAGGTTGGTGTCGATCACGCCCGGATGCAGGCAGTTCACGCTGATGCCGCGCTCTCGCCAGCGCTCGGCCAGTTCGTAGCTGGCCATGATGCAGGCCAGCTTCGAGCGGCCGTACGTCTCGTACATGCTGTAGCGGCGCTCGCCCGGCGCGGCGTCGAAGCGCAGGCGGCCGAAGGTGTGCATGCGCGAGGCGACATTGATGACGCGCGCCGGCGCACCGGCCGCCAGGGCCGGTTCGAGCAGGCGGGTGAGCAGAAAAGGCGCCAGGTGATTGACCGCCCACTGCAGCTCGAAGCCGTCGGTCGAGAACTGGTGTTTTTCCAGCATCACGCCGGCGTTGTTGATCAGTACGTGGATCGCCGGATGGGCGGCCTGCAGTTCGCTGGCCAGGCGGCGCACGTCGGCAAGCGATGCCAGGTCGGCCAGCCACAGTTCAAGGTGCGGGTTGCCGGTGGCCGCCTTCAATTCGTCCAGGGCGTCGGTGCCGCGCGCGTGGTCGCGGCACACCAGCAGCACCGTGGCGCCGGCTTGCGCCAGGCCTCGCGCGGTGGCTTTGCCGATGCCGGAATTGGCGCCGGTGACGATGCAGACCTTGTCGCTCATCGCGCCCATCATGCTCCTCCGAGTGTCGTTGTTTGACCGGAATGGTACCGATGGGAGCGGCACGACACCGCCCGTCGCCGGCCGCGGTGTGCCGGCGCCAATAAAAAAGCCCGGGTAGTCCGGGCTTTGTGAGGTTTAAGGGGTGAGCGTTCGCTCAGTAACGCGGGCCGCGATCACCACCAAAGCCGCCACCGGCCGGTCGACGGGCGCGTTCCATGGCCACGTTCACGCGCAGCGGGCGACCGTTCAGGTCGCGGCCGTTTTGCTCAAGCGCGCTCTCGGCGGCCTGGGCGGTGGCGAACGTGATGAAGGCGAAGCCCTTCGGGCGGCCGGTGTCACGATCCATGATCATGGCCAGATCGGTGATCTGCCCGTATTGCTCGAACAGGGCGCGCAGATCATCTTCGGTGGCCGAATATGGAAAGTTGCCCACGTACAGTTTGTTTTGCATAAAAACTCCAGAAATGTCACAGAAATTGCGGGCACCGTGCCGCAATGCGGCGCGGTGCCAGTAGCCATGTAGTTCTTGTTAAGACTCTTGGCCGGGCCCTGTTTGTCTTTCGACGGAGGGGATTCACAGTCGGACTCGGCAGTTGGACGTGACGATCACGCACCCGAAGACGGGGCGGCGTCCTTGTGGGGCGACACCCGCCACACGACGGATGTCGAGATGCGGCAAAGGAAACTTGCGGGATCGCACCCCACGCCACCCATGACGGCGCGGGTCACGCGCTGTGCGGGAGCGAGGGGCGGGGCTGCGAGTGCGGCGCGCGGGCGCCGAAAGGCAACGAGGAACAACGTGCGGCTCTACCAAATCACCGGGACTGTGCCCGGACGCGCCAAGCATACCCTGTTTTCGGGTTCGTCAATGCCCATTGCGTCAGATCCGTGCCGAATGTTGTTCGGGAGGGTGTTCACAACGGATGCACCCGGACCGGCAGCTCACGGTAGCCGCGGATGATGTTGGACTTCACCCGCACCGGTTCGCCGACCACTTCGACGGTGCGAAAACGCTTCATGATCTCCTCCCAGGCCACGCGCAGCTGCATTTCCGCCAGGCGGTTGCCCATGCAGCGGTGGATGCCGAAGCCGAACGACAGATGATGGCGGGCGTGTGCCCGATCGACGCGGAAACTCATCGGGTCGTCGATGACCTCGTCGTCACGGTTGCCCGACACGTACCACATCATCACCTTGTCGTTCTTGCGGATGTGCTTGCCGAACAGCTCGGTGTCCTCCTTGGCGCGCCGGCGCATGCTCAGGATCGGCGTTTGCCAGCGGATGATTTCGGACACCATGTTCGGGATCAGGCCCGGGTCGCTGCGCAGCTTGTCGTACTCGCCGGGGTTCTGGTTCAGCGCCAGCACGCCGCCGGTGATGGAATTGCGCGTGGTGTCGTTGCCGCCGACGATCAGCAGCAGGATGTTGCCCAGGTACTCCATCGGCGAGTCGATGATGTTCCGGGTGCGTTCGGAGTGCGCCAGCATGGAGATGAGGTCGTTGCCCGGCTTGCCGTTGACGCGTTCGTACCACATGCGGGTAAAGGTCTCGCCGCACTCGGCCAGGGCGGCGTTGCGTTCTTCCGGCGTGATGAAGTCGCCGCCGGTCAGGTCCGGCGCGCCGGTGGTGGCATCCGACCAGAAGGTGAGCTTGCTGCGTTCCTCGAACGGGAAATCGAACAGCGTGGCCAGCATCTGGGTGGTCAGTTCGATCGACACCCGATCGACCCAGTTGAAGGTCTCGCCCACCGGTAACTGGTCCAGGATGCGTCCGGCGCGTTCGCGGATGACCGGTTCGAGTTTGGCCAGGTTGGCCGGCGCCACCACCGGTTGTACCGCCGCCCGGTGCACGTCGTGCTTGGGCGGGTCCATCTGGATGAAGCTCTGGAACGGAATTTCGTCAGGCAGGTCGGCCAGCGTGATGGTCGGTTCCGACGAGAAGATCTGGTGATTCTTCTCGACGTGGGCGATGTGGTTGAACTTGGTGACCGACCAGAACGGGCCGAACTCGCTGTCGGCGCAGTAATGAACCGGGTCGTCGCGTCGCAGGCGTTCGAAGAAACCCCACTGGGCGTCGTGTTCGTAGAGGTCGGCCTGGCTGACGTCGATCTGGTCGAGCGCGATGGCGAACGGATCGTGGTCGATCATGCGCGGGCGCGCGGCGGTATCCAACATGGGTCTCTCCTCCGTGAGTGGGCGTGATCTGCCCGGTTACATCTGGAATGCCGGCAGTTGCACCACCAGCCCGTCGAGGGCGTCGGTGACCTGGATCTGACACGACAGGCGCGACGTGGGCGTCCGCTCGGGCGTCGGGGCCAGCATTTCCTGCTCGTCCGGGTTGGGGTCGCCGAGCCGGGCGTACCAGGCCTCGTCCAGGATGACGTGGCAGGTGGCGCACAGGCACTGGCCGCCGCAGTCGGCGTCGATGCCGGGCACGGCGTTCTGTACGGCGGCCTGCATCAGCGAGCGGCCATTGCGGGCAGGTACCTCATGCCGGGTACCGTCGGCTTCGACAAAGATCACAGTGGTCATGGCGCGCGCCTCCTTGCGCTGTTTCGTCGTGCTTGTCCGCAGTCTAATAAACCGATCGTCCGTTAGGTAATTCGGATCAAAAAAACGCCGGCACCGCGTTCAGGTCGGTGCCGGCGTCAGTCGTTCAGAGCAGGAAGCTCAGGTTCGGCGCCTGGATGATGGCCTGGTCGATGGCCGCGTCGCGGCGGGCGATGCGAAACCCGTCGTCGACCGCGCGCAGCCGGTCCTTGCGCCGCGCGCCAAGGATGTACGGCACCGGCTCGCTGGCGCGAACGCGGTAGACCAGGAGCCGGCTGTCGACCTCGATTTCGCCGCCCGGCTGCTCTGCCCAGCGGGCGCGGATGTTGGTGACGAAGTAGTTATAGATGCTCGGCGGGCTCTCGGCCGTGGTGGTGGTCGGATTGCCCAGCAGGTGCACGCGCACCTTCAGGCTGGTGTGGTCGTCATCGAAGTACGGGTTGCCGATGCCGACCTTGCGTTGGGTACCGTGCTCGTAGAACTCGGGAAAGCCCACGCGGTAGTGAATGTCTTCGGCGAGCAGCGCGAACCACTGGCTCATCTGGCGCTGTGACAGCAGGTCGGCTTCGTCGTAGTAGAACTCGCACACACGGCGGTAGAGCGCGTCGTCAATGACGCGACGGGCGGCTTCGGTGGTCACGGGCAGTCTCCGGAAAACGTCGTGCCGGGCCGCCCGCTCCGGGCGGCCGCTCGGCCGGGGGCGGAAAGGTCAGCGGGCGCCGGTCATGAAGGCGCGCCACTGCACCAGGTTGTTGAACTCGGTGACCTCGCAGTAATTGGACGGGTAGGCCACGCCCGGGCCTTCCCAGTCGGCGATGGGCCGGTCACGGTAGTTCAGCGCCACCTGGAAGCTGACGTCGACGGTGCTCGACATCTCGCCCTCGCTGCCACGCTGGATGCTGTGCCAGGCCTCCGAGTCATCCTGGTCGAAGGTGCCGCCGGCGGTGAAGGTGCGCACGCCGGCGCGCATGGCGCGGGTCTTCAGTTCCTCGCCGGCTTCCTCTTCCACCAGGAACCAGTTCCAGATTTCGGTGCGGTTGACCGCCACCGGCTGCCAGACACGGATGGCGAAGAAGTTGGTGATGGGGTCGGCCTGCATGTCGAAGCTGACCGGCCCGTAGACCCAGGAGAAGTTCGGGAACACGGTGCCGACCGAGGCGATGCAGCGCCTGAAAAGTGCCACCTGCGCCGGGTTCAGCGTTTTCTCGTACAGCGCCACCATTTCCGGTGGGTGGCCCATCCACTCGGGCATTTCCTGCGGCCCCTGGGTCCAGATGCCGTTGTAGGGGCCGGCGGAGACGGACGGGCTTTGCAGCAGTGCCTGGTGGATCATGGCGCGCGCGCCGTTGCCACCGGCCAGCGTCGCGTCGACGATGGGGCCGTGCACCTTGACCGCGTGCGGGCCGTCGGCGGCGAAGTTCAGCGGTCCGAGTTTCCAGTTGTTGGTGGGCGTCCAGCGGTGCGGCAGCCCGAGCACGGTCATGCCCCGGGGCGTGTGGCCGAACATGATGTCCAGGTACCAGCGCGCATCGCCCAGGTGTTCATCCAGCGGCGGGGCGTCGTGGTTCCAGGTGGCGAACACCAGGCCGGCATAGCTGCCGACACGCGCCTGACGCAGGTCCAGGTTGCGGAAGTTCACCTTGCCGCCGTAGGTCTCGTCCTCGGCGGTCGCCACCAGCGCGCCGTCGCTGCCGAACACCCAGCCGTGGTACGGACAGGTGAAGCCGCGGGCGTTGCCGGCATCGGCCCGGCACACCAGCGTGGCGCGGTGCGTGCAGGTGTTCAGCAGCACCCGCACGCGGCCGGCCTGGTCACGGACCAGGATGACCGGGTCGTTGCCCATCTTGCGGGTGACGTAATCGCCCTTGTTGGGGATTTCCGACTCGTGTCCGATGTACAGCCACGTGCGCATGAAGATGCGCTGCAGTTCCAGGCGGAACAGGTTCTCGTCGGTGAAGATCAGGCGACTGGCCGTGGCCTTGTCGATGTCCACCAGCCGTTCGATTTCGGACGGCTGCCATCCGTGTTCAATGCGCATGTCGCGCCTCCTCCGATAAATCCGTTTCGGGAGGGCCGGCGGCTGGCCTGTGCTTGAAAACAACCGCAACGGCACGTGGTGTGAACGCTCGTTCAGAGCGTGCATTGTTTGCCGAAGTTTTGGCGTAAGGCAAGGGCGCCCGGGGCGTGGCGCTGCGGGCGGGCGCTGAGGTTGTCGGCGGCGCGTG
Source organism: Gammaproteobacteria bacterium (assembly GCA_003526065.1). Next base: position 6,250 of record DQBD01000169.1, read on the forward strand.
TCGCGGTGGCGCGACGCGCGCGGGCGTCAGGCC
>DQBD01000219.1 GCA_003526065.1 Gammaproteobacteria bacterium
AGAAGGCGTTCGATTCCTCGGCGGTGGAGAAACCGGCGTACTGACGGATGGTCCACGGCCGCCCGGCGTACATGGTCGGCTGCGGCCCGCGCACGAACGGCTCCAGACCCGGCAGCGTATCGGCGAACGCCAGCCCGTCGAGGTCCGCGGCGGTGTACAGCGGCTTGACGTCGACGCCGTCCGGCGTGTGCCAGGTGAGGGACTCCAGCGGCTTCCCGCGCAGGGATTTCTCGGCAGCGGCCTGCCAGTGCTGCAGGGTCACGGGTGGGAACTTCGGGTAGGACATGGCGACTCTTCGGTGGCGTTCGGCACGGCGTGAGCGGGTCATTTTACTGTCAGCCACCAGCCAACTCCCGGCTGCCAGCGGGCGATGGTGTCTCGACGACATGGAGCGATTGGTTATATTGATAGTTCAATTTGGACTCATGGCCCGCATGGAGCGCCCTATGGCTGAGACGCCTCACTACGACGTGCTGATCATCGGCGGGGGTGCCGGTGGCCTGGCAGTGGCTTCCGCCCTGGCCCGCGCACGCCCTGCGCTGCGTACCGCCGTGGTCGAGCCGAAGGACACCCACGACTACCAACCCGGCTGGACCCTGGTCGGCGGCGGCACCATGAAAGCCGAACAGACGCGCAGACCGATGGCGCGTCTGATGCCCACCACATGGGTACGTGACGCGGTGGCCGAATTCCAGCCGGATGCCAACGAAGTGCTGCTGGCCTCCGGTGACCGATTGCGCTACGACCAGCTGGTGGTGGCGGCGGGGCTGCAACTGGACTGGCAGCGCATCGAGGGCCTGGACGACGCGCTCGGCCGCGACGGGGTTACCAGCAACTACCGTGGCGATCTCGCGCCCTACACCTGGCAGTGCGTCCAGAATTTCAGCGGTGGGCGGGCGTTGTTCACCCAGCCGCCGATGCCCATCAAGTGCGCAGGCGCGCCGCAGAAGGTGCTGTACCTGGCCGCCGATGCCTGGCGCCGGCGCGGTGTGCCGGCGGACGTGCATTTCTTCAACCAGGGCGGCGCGATGTTCGGGGTGCCGCTGTACGCCAGGTCACTCGATGGCGTGATGGCCGGTTACGGCGCCACGCCCCATTTCGGTCACAACCTGGTGGCGGTGGACGGCGCCCGGCGCGAAGCCACCTTCGAGCGGACCGACGGCAGCGGCCGGGTAACCGAGCACTACGACTTCCTGCACGTGACGCCCCCGCAGAGCGCCCCCGATTTCATCAAGTCGAGTCCGCTGGCGGACGCCGCCGGCTGGGTCGAGGTGGACCGCAACAGCCTGCGACACGTGCGCTACGACAACGTGTTCGCACTCGGTGACTGCGCCGGCACGCCCAACGCCAAGACCGCCGCCGCCGTCCGCAAGCAGTTCCCGGTGCTGGTGGCCAACCTGCTGGCCGCCCGCGACGGACGCGCGGCGAACGCCGGCTACGACGGCTACGGCGGTTGTCCGCTGACGGTGGAGCGGGGCAAGGTGCTGCTGGCCGAGTTCTGCTACGACGGCAAGGTGGTCTCCACGCTGCCGCTGGACCCGACCCGGTCACGCCGCCTGTACTGGTGGATGAAGACCGCGCTGTTTCCCTGGATGTACTGGCACGTGATCCTGCGCGGGCGCGACTGGCGGCATCCCGCGCACACCCCCCACGACGGTTGATGTCCCGGTAAGGCCACGCCCAGGGCCAACGGGACTCAGGCAGGCAATCGGCTGAGCGCCCGGTACAAGGCTTCGTAGCGGGCAGGCCGGCTGGTGGCATCCAGCGGGTCGTCCACCTCGCCGGCGGTCAGTGCGGCGCGGTCCCAGTCGGCCGTGTCCAGGGCCTGTTCGGCCATGGGCAGAAGCTTGGCTTCCTCCCGGGCCAGGTGGGCACGCTGGGCCTCGATAAAGGCACGTCCGTCGGTCACCAGTTGTTCGCGCGTGAGGGTCGCCTCGTCCATCTGGATGGCTTCCAGCAGGCCGTAGAAGGCGGCGCTGTCGTGGAACAGCCGCTCGTGTTCGGCGATCTGTTCCCGGCAGACGGTCGCGGCACTCGCATCCCGGTCGGCCAACTGCTCGAACAGCACGTCCTCGACCGGGTGATGCAGTCGGTTGGGAAACTCCGTGATGTAGGTCATGGCATCGAGCATCAGATCGAAGTCCACGTCCTCGGCACGACCCAGCGCCTCGAGCTGGGCCTCCAGGACCGCCAGCACTCGTAGCAGATGCCGGTGATCATCGCGTAGGCGTTTGGCTAGGGGATGCACGGGAAACCTCGCAAGCCGCAAGCGATGGGTTCGTTGTAACACCGCCGCACAGCCGCGCGGAAGGGCACCTGCGCACCAAACGCCGGTCACTTGCGCCCGATCACGGCGGTCGCCAATGCCCTGGCCACACAATGCCTCAACGACATGAGGCACGAGACCCGTGAAGTTCATCGATCTTGGTGGCTTGCAGGCTTTGCTGGCGGCGCTGCAGCAACGTGGTTACGAGACCATCGGCCCGGTGCGACGCGAGGGCGCCATCGTCTACGACCGCATCGACACGGTGGCCGACCTGCCGGCCGGCTGGACCGATCGCCAGGCACCGGGCCGTTACCGGCTGGAGCGGCGAACCGACGATGCGCTGTTCGGCTACGCCGTCGGCCCGCAGTCCTGGAAACGCTACCTGTTTCCGCCCAGACAGACGCTGTTTTCGGTGCAGCGCACGGACGACGGCGGGCTGGTGTTCGACCCGCAGCCCATCGACGCGCCCAAGCGTGCCTTCATCGGTGTGCGCGCCTGCGAACTGGCGGCCCTGGGCGTGCAGGACCGGGTGTTCGCCGGCGGCGAGCACGTGGATGCCGCCTACGCCGCCCGCCGCGAGGCCGTGCTGCTGGTGGCGGTCAACTGCGCCGTCGCCGCCGACACCTGCTTTTGCGCGGCCATGGACACCGGCCCGGCGGTGCGCGGCGGGCACGACCTGGTGCTCACCGAGCGCATCGACGCCGCCGGACATCGCTTTCTGGTGGAAGCGGGCAGCGAGGTCGGTGCGCAGTTGCTGGCGTCACTGCCGGGCACTGCCGCGCGTGCCGACGAGCTGGCCGCCGCGCGGCTGGGTGTTTCTTTTTGG
>DQBD01000043.1:0-310 GCA_003526065.1 Gammaproteobacteria bacterium
GGGCGGATCATCGGCGCTTTGACCGTCTATTCCACTGCGCCGGATGCCTTCGCAGCGCGCGAGATGCGCCTGCTGGCCGAGCTGGCGGACGACCTGTCGTTTGGCATCGTCACCGCGCGTCTGCGCGAGCGAGAGTCGCGGGCTGATGCGCACCTGCGGCGGGTGGCCTATTTTGACGACGCCACGGGGTTGCCCAACCGGGTGCGTTTTCTGGATCAGCTGGCGACATCGGTGACCGCGCGAAGGGACGTGGCGGTGCTGGTGGTCGAGTTATTCAACTACTGGGAAATCGCCACCGCGCTGGGGCACG
>DQBD01000043.1:602-5263 GCA_003526065.1 Gammaproteobacteria bacterium
GCCGAGCATCTGGCCCGGGTGGCGCAATCCGAGCTTGCGGTACGGGTGGACGTGTCGGATGAAACCGCGGCCTGTCACTTTGCCGATGACCTGCTCGCTGCGCTTGCCACCCCGGCGCTGCTGTCGTCGATCAGTGTCGACATCGATGCGACCGTGGGCGTGGCGGTGGGGCGGGGCGACGACGGTGAGCGCCTGCTGCAGGCGGCTCGGCTGGCGGCGCGCGAGGCCAAGAAAAGCCATGCCAGAGTGCTGCTGGCGCATCCGCGGCTGGACAACGACTGGCGTGACCGGTTGCGTCTGGCGGCGGATCTGCGCGAGGCCATCGATGAGCGGCACCTGAGCATCCACCTTCAGCCGCAGGTTGACCTGCGCACCGGCGAGGTGTGTGGCGTCGAGGCATTGGCGCGCTGGCGCCACCCGGAGCATGGGGTGATCTCGCCGGCCCAGTTCATCGGTCTGGCCGAGCGCACCGGACTCATACGCAATCTGACACAGGCCATTCTCGAAGCGGTCTCGGCGCAGGCCGCGCGGCACGCGGCAGCAGGCCTGCATCTGCCGATCGCCATGAACGTGTCGGCCCGCAACCTGCATGATCCGGCCTTCTTCCGCTGTCTCAAGGACGCGCTCGAGACGTGGCCGCAGGCACGTCATTACCTGCACCTGGAGCTCACCGAGACGGCATTGATCGCCGATCCCGCGTACAGCCTGCAGGTGTTGCGTCAGTTGCGTGAACTGGGGCCGGCGGTCTATCTCGACGACTTCGGCACCGGTTATTCGTCGTTGGCCTACCTGCGCGAGTTACCGCTCGACGGCCTCAAGATCGACCGCGTCTTCGTCCACGACCTGACCCATCCGAGAAGCCGCAGCATCGTGCGCACGGTGGCGGATCTGGGGCATGCCCTGAACCTCACGGTGGTGGCGGAGGGCGTGGAGGATGTGGCGATGACGCCTATCCTGAGCGAGCTTGGCTGCGACACCGTGCAGGGTTACGGCATCGCCAAGCCGATGCCGGCTGACGAAATGGTCGGCTGGATCAACCGCTGGCCGGGATTGTCCCAGGATGAGGCGGAGGCGCCGCGCGACCGGTAGCCGGCGCGGGGGCGCCTGGCCGGCCGGTCGGCCACGGCGCGGTCACAGCCCCATGATGTTGCGGTAGCCGCGCCAGAAGCCGCGCATGCCGACCTCGGTCAGCGTGCTGTCGATGTCGGCGATGTCGCGGCCGCCCATCTCGACGATGGATGCCTGGTCACCGTCGCGCACGATGGCCTTCTGCACCAGCTCGCAGACGTCGCCGTCTTCCATCGAGATGAGGCCGGCGGGACCGATCAGGTTGATCTGCTTGATCCGCATGGCGCGCTGCTCGGGCGTGTCGTCCACGTAGCCGAAGTAGGTCCACACCAGCTCGAACTGCTGCGGTCCGTGGGTGACGATCTGCCGCGTGGCCAGCGTGTTGGCGATCTGCTGCACGACCAGGTTCGGGAAGATGACGTGGATGCACAGCGTGTCGCCGTCGGCGTACTCCGGCCATCCCTTGAGCACGCTGGGGTCGGCCAGGGCGTAGTTTTCCTGGTAGGAGCGCCCGCCCTCCTTCTTGTAGCCCTCGATGCGGCCCTCGTCGGTGCCGGCGCGCGAGTGCACGCAGTTGTGCATGCCCTCGTAGCCGTCGGTTTCCGTGCCGCAGATCTGCGAGGCACGGTACAGGCCGAAGGTGGCGTGGAACAGGTGCAGCAGGCTGGCGTGGTAGGGGTCGTGGGTGTTGTCGGCGTACAGCTTCCAGTTGCTGTTGACGAACTGGCGGTGGTAACCGAGCACCTCCACCGGGCGATCGAACAGGCGCCGGTGGTAGTCGGCCATGCGCGGGCCGAAGTACGCCTCCACCGACGGCATGTCGTCGGCGAAGCTGGCAAAGATGCAATCGCCGAACACCTGCACGTTCAGCTTGCGCAGGCCGTGCTGCTTCATGTCGAAATCAGCCGGGTAGCCGCCCTTGCCGCCCAGGCCCCGGCGGAAGGGCACGCCGATCAGGTCGCCCTTGGCGTCGTAGGCCCACTGGTGATAGACGCAGGTCAGCGTGTCGGAATTGCCGCGAAGATCGCGGCACACCAGCGCGCCTCGGTGGGCACAGCGGTTCACCAGCACGTGGAACTGGCCGTCGGCATCACGGCTGACGATGACCGGCGTGTCGCCGACGAAGGTGGTCTTGTAGTCGCCGGCATTCGGCAGCTCGGCGGTCAGTGCGACGTAGTTCCACGTGCGCCCACGGAAAATGCGCTCCTGTTCGAGGTCGTAGATGGCCGGGTCCTGGTAGACCCGGTACGGCACACGGGTGAAGCCTTCCTTGGGCCAGGTCAGGTCGATGGCCACAGGTGTCGTTGGCGCGTTCATTTCAACCTCCTCCTGGGAGTGCGAATGGTCGTGTGTCCATTATGGACGAACCCGGACGCGGGGTCGGGGTGTAACCGACCTGTCATGATGGCTGAAGAACATCCCGGGGCTTTGCCATCACCGGCTGCCGCTGCGTAACCCGCATGTCTCCCTGGTCTCCCGAAGATGTCCATCGCCTGAGCGCGGAGCTCGACGCCGTGCTGGCCCAACAGCGCCTGACGATCCTGTTTCAGCCGATCGCCTCGTTGCGCGGCCGTTCGGTGATGGGTTACGAGGCGCTGGTCCGCGGCCCGGCCGACAGCCCGTTGCACAACCCACTGGTGCTGTTCGGTGCCGCCGAACGGTGCGGGCGTCTGGCGGAGCTCGATCACCTGTGCCAGCAGCGGGCCGCCGCGCGTTTCCTGGCAATGGGGCTTCCCGGACAGCTGTTCCTGAACATGGTGCCGTGCCTGCTGCTGGAGGCCGACTACGACCCGCAGGCATCGATCGACCGGTTGTCGGCGATTGGCATGCCGCCGCAGCGTGTGGTGCTGGAACTGAGCGAGCGTTATCCGCTGGAGGATTCGCAGGGCGTGCGGCGGGCCCTGCAACCGTATGCCCAGGCCGGCTATGCCATCGCCATCGACGACCTGGGGGCGGGCTATGCCAGCCTGCGGCTGTGGTCGGAACTGCGACCGGCCTACGTCAAGATCGACCAGCACTTCGTGCGCGGCCTCGACGACGACCCGGTCAAACGCGAGTTCGTGCGGTCGATGGGCGAGATCGCCCGTGGCGTGGGTGCCCAGGTGGTGGCCGAGGGTGTCGAGACCACCGGCGAGCTGGGGGTGCTGGCGGAGCTCGGCATCGAGCTGGCACAGGGCTATCACCTGGCGCGGCCGGCGGCCGAACCGCCACTGGTGTTGCCGGTGGGCCTGTTCGAGCGCGACCTGCCGCTGCTGCGCGACGCCTGGCGCTGGCAGCAGGGGCAGACCGTGGGCGAGCTGGCGCGACCGAACCCGACCATCTCGCCGGACACCAGCATGGACGCCGCGGGCGTGCTGTTTCGGCAGCGTCCGGACCTGCACACCTTGCCGGTGGTAGCCGACGGTCGCGTGGCCGGCATGGTCCAGCGCATTCCGTTCAGTGATGTCTACCTCAGTCGCTATGGCCGCGACCTGTACGGCCGAAAGCCGGTCGGCTGGTTCATGCAGGGCGACCCCCTGACGGTCGAGAACAGCCTGCAGCTGGCCGATGTCAGCCGGCTGCTGACCGACGTTGCCGCCGGGCAGGTGGACCAGGAGTTCATCGTCACCCGCGGTGGCCAGTATCTGGGCATGGTGCGCGTGCTCGATTTGCTGCGCCGCATCACCGACCTGCAGGTGCGGGCGGCCCGCCATGCCAACCCGCTGACCCTGCTGCCGGGCAACGTGCCGGTGTACGAGTGCATCGACGATCTGTTGCGCCGCCATGCGGGGTTCGCCGTGGCGTACTGTGACATCGACCATTTCAAGCCGTTCAACGACGTCTACGGCTACAGCCGTGGTGACGAGGTCATCAAGTGGCTGGCGGAAGTGGCGGTGGCGCACTGCGACGGCGAGCGCGACCTGGTGGGCCACATCGGCGGCGACGATTTCGTTCTGGTGATGGCCAGCGCCGACTGGCACGCGCGCTGTGAGCGGCTGTTGCGAGCCTTCCACGACGCGGTGGCCGGCTTCTACAGCGCCGAGGACCGCGCAGCCGGTGGTCTGTGGAGCGAGGACCGGCGCGGACAGGCACAGTTCTTTCCGCTGCTGAGCCTGTCCATCGGCGTGGTGTTGCCGGACCCGGCCCGCTGCCGCTCCTACCACGACGTGGCGGTGCTGGCGGCCGAGGCCAAGCATCAGGCCATCGCCTCCAAGCTGGTCAAGGAAATCGCCCGCCTCGGCGGCGACGTATCGAACTTCGTGACCCCATTGGTCAACGAACGCCTGTTGCAGAAACTGGGGCGGTAGCCCCGCAACCCGCGCCCCTTCCCGCGTATCCGGGCTGCTCCCGCCAGGTCTTTCGGCATCAAAGATGCCTCGCGCCCTGATGGGCCCGGCAGCGCGTGGGTAAACCCGCGCGCTGCGCCCGCGCGCCCTTTCATCTTTTTGGCAAATACTCCGGGGGTGAATTGGCCCCAGGCCAAGAGGGGGCAACGCCCCCCTTTGCGCGCCACAGGCGCGGCCGGATCATGCCGCAACGGCAAAAAATCCGAAACAAGACCACCAAACAGGCACATGATTTTTTTATGTTTCCCGACCACAGATCGGAAGAGC
>DQBD01000043.1:5500-5668 GCA_003526065.1 Gammaproteobacteria bacterium
TTTTTTTATGTTTCCCGACCACCCATAAATGCTGCGACCGCAGCATTTCCACCATTGAAGCCGATCCGGAATCGCCCTAATCCTCGGGCCGATCCCAACCCTTCAGGAGCCTGACATGAAAGCCGGAGCAAAACTGCCCACCGTCACCTTCCACACCCGCGTCCGCGA
>DQBD01000213.1:0-5195 GCA_003526065.1 Gammaproteobacteria bacterium
ATGGGTTCCCAGTCGGACTACGGTTGGTTGTGGCTGGGCACGGCCGCCGGCCTGGCCCGGTGGGGGGTTGCCGACGCCACCGGCACCGGCGCCGGGCGTGTCACGCGGCTGCATGCCTATCCGGACCTTGGCACCGGCGCCGTGCAGGCGCTGGCGGTGGATCGCCGCGGCGTGTTGATGGTCTGCGGGGAAGTGGGGGTGCTGCGCTGCACCGGCCGCGATCTGGCGCAGATGGATTTCGCCCAGGGTCGCTGGCTGCCCCTGGGGCAGGCGGCGTCGGAGTATCCGGACGCGCTCACCGAACAGCCACGCGCGCACTACCGCTGGAACCGCGAGCAGAGCCGCTGGGAGAGCTACCAGGCCCGTCGCGGCCGCTTTGCGCCGTCAGCGCCGGCGCAGCGAACGGTCGCCAGCGCGCGGTGCGGCGGATGGCTGGAACTGCCGGCGCTGGTGGGTCATTTCGGCACCGACGACGGCAGCGCCTTCACACCGACCGGGCCGGTTGCCGCCGCCGACCTGGTGTTGCGCGTGAAGCCGGACCAGACACGCATCCTCAGCGGCGGGCTGCCATACCTGCCATCGCATGCCGAGGGCGCCGACTGGCGCTACCTGCAGCTCGAACCGCAGCCGCTGGAGGTGCCCGACGGGCGCCCGTGGTGGAGCTGCGAGGGCCGTCTTTTTCCGCCGCCGCAGCAGGCGGCACCCTGGCCCGGCCACTTTCGTGACGGCACCGGCCCGTTTGCCCTGGACGGCCGTTACGCGGATGCGCTGTGGAGTTACCTGCCGTCGGCCCGCCTGGCGCTGGAGTGGGCCGCCGCGCCGGCGATCGGCGTGCGCGTGCACCTGCTGCGGCGCACGCCCGACGAACGCGTGCCGGATGCCGTCACCGCGCGGGTCTGGCAACTCATCGCCCGTACCCGCGCCGCCGGCGTTCCGCTGGCCGTCTGCGTGGACGGCGTCATCGTGCATCAGTCCTGAACGGGGGTCTTCACCATGAGCCTTGCCACAGCCATTACCGACATCGCCGCCCTGGCGCCCAAGGCGGCCGGCCACCTCATCCGTCCCCAGGACTGGAACAGCCTGATCGCGGCGCTGGGCGAGTTCGGTGCCACCCTGACCGCGCACGACAACGACGTCGCCGACCTGAAGGCGCGCGTCGACACGCTGGAGACCTCGCTTGCCTCCGTGCAGGCGCAGCTCGCCGCCGTGGACAGCCGCCTGGAGGCGCTCGACGAACAGGTCCAGCCGCTGCTGGGGCAGTACCTGGTCTCCCTGTCGTGCGCGCGTCAGCATTACGCCATGGGCGAACTGTGCGAAATCACCGCCCACGTCACCGGGCTGGATGGCCAGCCGCTGGCGGCGCCCTTCCCGTGGGTGGATTTCGTCGCCGCCTGGGGCCGGCTGCGGGCCGGGGCGGGTTTCGTCAGCCGGGCCGGCGCCTCGGACAACTCGCTGTCGGTGCAGGTCAACGCCCAGGGCGTTGCCCGGGTGCTGGTGCGGGCCGAGCACAGCGAGGGTTTCAGTGACGACGAGGAACTGCAGATCGGCGCCGTGCTGGACATGCTGGTGCCGGCGCAGAGTTTCACCGTGGCACAGGCCATCATGGCGGCGCCGACGCCGACCGACAGCCGTGCCAAGGCGGCGTATCAGGTAATCAACGCACAGTACCGGCGCGCCGATTCGATCGCGCTGCGCAGTTTTGCGGACACGTATCACGCACGCACGCCGGACTGGTCCCTGCAGCCGCTGAAGCCGAGCTTCACCACCCGCTGGCGTGATCACCGGGCCACGGTGCTGGCGTTCGCCAAGCCGGATGCCGATCCGACCACCGCCGACGGCAGCCGTGGTGCGGCGAGCATCCAGGTGAACTTCCGCGACTGGCTGGGGCCCTGGGTGTTCGATTTCGTCACCCCCACGCCGGAAGTCGTCAACCCGCAGATCGACGTCCTGCGCCCGGTGTTCGAGCTGGAGGAGCCACTGCTCGGATTCCAGGACTATTTCGTCGCCGAGTACGGCAAGACCGGGCTGTTGGGCAAGAAGCAGCTGATCGGCGCACTGGAGCAGGCAATCGAGCGCATCAACCCCGGTCCCGGTCCGCAGCGTGCGGACGTGCGCGAGCAGATGCTGACCGGCCTGAAGGCACAGGCCGCCAGTGAGCTGTACGGCAGTGGCGGTGGCCAGCCCAGGGCGCTCGATGCCCAGCTCAGTCAGAGCCGCCACGCCGGCCGGGTGGAGCGTGAGATCGGCGGCGTGACCGAACAGGTGGCGCAGACCCAGGGCCTGGTCGAGTCGGTGAATGTGCTCGAAGGCCGCATGCAGGCGGCCGAGCGGGTCGGCCAGAGCATCCAGGCCGGCCTGACGCGCATCGACGACGGCGTGCGCGCCATCAACCCGCTGTCCGAGGACAGCCTGCGCCTGAACATCGAGCGCATCGGCGCGGAAGTCGCGTCCATTCGCGCCCGCGTCGGCTGAGTCCCCGTGGCGCAGGTCTACCTGGAACCATCCGACCTGTCGCCGGCGCAGCGCGCGCGCGTGCTGGCGGCGCTGAACAGCGCCAGCAGTGCGCCGGCCCTGGCGGCGGCCATCGAGATTCCGGGAGAGCTGGACATCGGCGTGCGCCTGGCGCAGCGGCTGCTCGATGCGCGCGATGCGCTCGGCGGGCGCTTCGGCACCCTGCAGCAGGTGCGTGCGGTGCGCCTGATCGGTCCCGAGCGCTTCACCGAAATCTGCGCCGCCGTGCTGGGTCTGGACCCGCGGCGGTGGATCACCCGACTGGGTGACTTCACCGATCGGCAGGCACAGCTGGAGGGCCGCCTGGCCCGCCTGGCGGCGTTGGCCGATGGCATGCCTGCCCAGCGCGAGGGCGCGCGTGTGGAGCTGTCGATCAGTCCGCAGCCGCTGTGGCTGGGGCAGGCGCTCGACGTGCGCGTCAGCTGTGTCGATGCGTCTGGCCGGCCGCTGCCGGACCGGCGGCTGACCGTGACTACCAGCAACGGTGCGCTGGAAGCCGCCTTCGGCTATGCGGTGAGCCGTGCCGCCGGCCTGACCGTGCGCACCGGGGCGGATGGCAGTGCCCGCCTGACCCTGCGCCTGGCACCGCCACACGGGCTCACCGCCGAGCAGCAGGCGGTGCTCGAGGGCGCGCTCGACCTGTTCGACCCCCAGGCCGACAGCGCGGTGGATCTGAAACCGGCCCTGGCCGCCCTGGCGCGGCGATACAGCGCCGAGCGGGCAGGCACGCTGCGCGCAGCGCTGGACCTGTACGCCCGGCAGTACCGTGACGTGTTTCTGGATCGCCTCAACGCCGGCGGCGCGGGGGTGGGGTTTGCGCTCGAAACCAGTGTGCTGAGGGTCGACCTGCACGCAGCCGAGGGCAACACCAGCCTGGCGCACGCCGTGGCAGTGGCGCACCACCGCAACTGGGTCGGGGCCTGGCTCGACGCGCTCGGTGCTCACGTGGCCGACCAGGCGACGCTCGAGGCCGCCTTTGCCGGCGCGGGGCAGCGCGGCAGCAGCGGGCAGCGTCTGGTCGACGACCTGGTGGCCGAGGCGCAGGTATTCGTCGCCCGCCTGCCCGGACTGGCGGCGCAGTGGGTGGCCCAGCAGCGGCTGGACGGCGCGATGCAGCGCTATCTGGCGCGCGAGACGGCGCAGCTGGACCTGCCCACGCGCCAGGCGCTGCATGCGCAGCTGGCCGGTGCGGCGGCGCAGATCACCCCGGAGCATCGGGGCACGCTGGCCGCCGTGGCGCAGGCCAGGGCGGAGTTGGCGGCGCGCATCGATCAGGTCGGTGACGTGAGCGGTGTCCTGGCGCAGGAGATGCGCGGACTGCACGGCGATGTCCTGGCGCGCGCCGAGGATGTGTCGCGCACCGCCGCGGCGGTCACCCAGCAGGCGGCTCAGGTGCAGGCGGACCGAGCCGCGGTCAGCGCCGACCGCCAGCACGTGGAGGCACGCAGCGCGCAGTTCGATGTGCAGTACGCCACCTTCACCACCCAGTACAACGATTTCTCCACCCGCTACGACGGGTTCGTGCTCGATTACGACAGCTTTCGCGCCGACTACGGCCGGTTCACCGCCGATTACGACCGGTTTCGCGCCGATGGCGCCGCGCTCGACGCCCGGCTGTCGGCGGCCGAGGCGGACATCGGCGGGCTGCGCACGCACACCAGCGCCCTGGATGGGCAGGTGAGTGCGCTCGGTACCAGCGCGGCGCGTCTGGACCGGCGCATCGCCACGCTCGACGCCCAACGCACCGACCTGTCGCGTGAGCTGGGCAGGCTGCGCACCGACGTGGACACCATCCGCCGGTGAACGGCCTGTTTCACACCGCGGCGGGTGGGCAGGCGCAGCGCGTGATGCCCGGCCAGACGCTGGACCTGACAGCGCCGCGGGCGGATCCCGCCGGCATCGTGTTTCAGCGCACCGTGTACCTGCGCATCGGGCTCGATGCCGCCTGTGACCGGCCGGCGCTGACCGCCGCCAGCGTGCTGGCGCTGCAGTTCCAGCCGTGCACGGTCACGGTCGACGCCAACAGCGACGACTGGGTGCAACGTTGGCAGGGCGGTGCGCGGACGCGGGTGGAACTGGCCTGGCCGGCGCCGGTGATCCGCGTCGACAGCGCGCTGTATGGCGTGGTCGCCCTGCACCGGGTGGACGGCGAGGCGGTGGCCGAGCAGCCCACGGCGTCCGCCAGTACCGGTGCCGCACTGTCCGAGCCGTTCGTCGCCGCTGCCTTCGAGGCGCGCCTGTCGGCTGACCAGCCGGGCGCGCGCCAGCGGCGCAAGGCGGAGCTGATCGCGCGGCGGCAGGCGCATCGCAGCCTTTCCGCGGCGGCGGTGGGGCGGACCGAGAAGGCGCTGGCACAGGCGGCACCGGAGCAGGCGGTGGAGTGGCTGTACGGCCTGTCGGCGCTGCATCTGGCCGGTGCGCCGTCGTCGCCCCGGCTGACACTGCGCAGCGCCGACGGTGGCGAGGTGCTGTGGCAGTGGCTCGAGCCCGGCCCGCAGGCGGCGACGGTGACATGGCAGCCGGCCCCCCCCCCCCCGGGCGCGGCGGGGGGGGGGGGGGGGGGGGGGGGGCGCGGCCCCCCCGCCCCCCCGCGCGCGGGCCTTTTTTGGGGGGGGGGCGGCCCCCCCCGTTTTCTGTTTGATTTTTTTTTTTTTTTTTTTTTTGGACAAAAAAAAAAAAAAAAA
>DQBD01000213.1:5291-5832 GCA_003526065.1 Gammaproteobacteria bacterium
AGCCGGCGGCGCTGGCCGAGGCCTGGCAGGCGGCGCTTGAGCGGGCGCTTGGCCTGCTCGACGCCAAGGGCCCTCGGCCGGCAGTGTTGGTGCTGCCGCTGGAAATCGCCAGCGACGCTCCCTGCCGGGTGCACGTGATGCAGGCGCAGGTCGGCGCCGTGCTGGAGCGGTCGTTGCTGACCGAGCCGGTCGCCCTGCGCTTCGATGGCAGCACCCGGCAGCGGCAGGCGCTCGCGCTGACGCCACCGTCGGTGGCCCGGCGGGTGCAGGTGGAAGGGCAGTGGACCCGCACCGGGGATGGCGGCGGCGCGCCGGCCTGGGCGCCTGTGGCGCATGGCGTGCGACTGACGGCCGGGGCGCGGGCCGAGGTGCCCGTGCGGCTGACGGGGGCGCTTCGCTGTACCGGTGCCGCGTTCGCGTGGCATTCGCTGGCCGCGGCAAGCACGCTGGCGATCGGACTGCACGGGCCGCCGGGGAGCAGGGCGGCGCTGGCGTCGGCGCATGTCGAGCTGGAAGCCGTGGCGGCCGGCCTCTGCTATGC
>DQBD01000290.1:0-3483 GCA_003526065.1 Gammaproteobacteria bacterium
CCAGTCGGCGATGGCGGTGCGCAGTGCGTCGGAGCCGGCGGTTTTCGGGTAGCGGCCGAGACCGTCCAGGTGGGCGATCAGGGTCTCGCGTATGAGTGCCGGCGGTGCGTGGCGCGGCTCGCCGATGGAAAGATCCACCAGCGGCAGGCCGGCCGGCGGCGTGCTGTCGGCCAGCAGGGCGCGCAGGCGCTCGAACGGGTACGGCTGAAGGGCGTCGAAACCGGGATTCATGCGGCGTCGTTCAAAGGCCGGGCGGCAGTTCCTGACCCAGGCGCCGTATCAGGTCTTCGCGCAGCGCGTTCAGGCGTTCGGCGTCGGTCACCGCGTGGCCGGCGGCATCGGTGATGAAAAAGGCGTCCTCGGCCCGTTCGCCGTAGGTGTTGACGCGCGCGTTCTGCAGCACCAGGCCGGCCTCGGCGAATGCCTGGGCGACCTGCGACAGCAGGCCCGGCCGGTCCTTGCAGATCAGCTCGACCACCGTGCGGTCGCGGCCCAGGTCGGTGGCGAAGGAGACTTCGGTGGTGACGTGAAAGGCCTTGTGCTGGCGGCTGACGCGCCGTCCGCCGGGTTTCAGGGACAGCGGGTCTTCCTGCAGCGCACGGCGCAGCGCGGCGCGGATTTCGCGCCGGGCCGCCGGGTTCGACACCGGGTTGCCGTTGATGTCGGTGACCAGGAAGGCGTCCAGCGCGTAGCCGTCTCGGCTGGTGTAGATGCGGGCGTCGACGATGTCCAGCGCCAGCCGGTCCAGGGTGGAGGTGATGGCGGCGAACAGGTACTTGCGGTCGCGCGTGTAGACCATCACGCCGGTGCTGCCACGGTCCGGGAAGTCGCGCGTGGCCACCACCGCCGGGGCGGCGCTGCGCGCGCGCAGGATGTGCTTGGCGTGCCAGGCGATTTCCTCGGCCGTGAAGCGCAGGAAGTAGTCGTCGTCCAGGCGTTCCCAGAAACGCTCGCACTCGCGCGGATCCACCTGTTCGGCCGGCAGCAGCTCCGCCGCCCGGTGGCGGATGTCGAGCGCCTGTTCGTGGGCGTCGATGGGGCTGCCAAGGCCGCGTCGCAGCGCGCGCCGCGTGGCCAGGTACAGCGCCGTCAGCAGGGAGCCCTTCCAGGAGTTCCATACCGTGGGGCCGGTGCCGCGCATGTCGGCCACGGTCAGCAGGTACAGGTAGTCCAGGTGCACCTGGTCGCCGACCGTGGCGGCGAAGGCGCGGATCACGTCGGGGTCGCCGATGTCCTGGCGCTGCGAGACCGAGCTCATCAACAGGTGGTGGCGCACCAGCCAGGCGACCAGCCGGCTGTCGAACTCGGACAACCGGTGCAGGCGGCAGAACGCGTGGGCCTCGCTTTCGCCGAGTACCGAATGGTCGCCGCCGCGGCCCTTGGCGACGTCGTGGAACAGCGCCGCCAGGTACAGCAGCTCCGGCTTGGGGATGCGCGGGAAGATCTGGTAGCCGAGTTCCAGGGCCGGGATGTTTTCTTCCGGGAAGGCGTAGCTGCGGGTGTTGCGCAGTACGAACAGGCTGTGTTCATCGACCGTGTAGACGTGGAACAGGTCGTGCTGCATCTGCCCCAGTACCCGCCCGAAGGCGGGAATGTAGCGGGCCAGTACGCCGTAGCGGTGCATGCGTTGCAGCTCGTGGCCGATGCCGTGCGGCTGGCGGATGATCTCCATGAACAGGCTGGTGCAGCGCAGGTCGGCGCGAAAGGCGTCGTCGATCAGGTGCAGGTGCTTGCGGATCAGGCGCACGGTGCCGGCGCGCACGCCGCGCACGTGGCGGCGGTGCTGCTGCAGCAGCAGGAACAGCTCCAGCAGGGCGAACGGATACCGGCGGAACACCTGGGCGTTGCGCACCTCGATGAAATCCTTGCGCAGCTGGAAGCGGCTGTTCAGCGGGGTGGCGCGGTCGCTGCGGCGGGCCAGCAGGATCTCTTCCTCGAAATGCTGCAGCAGCATCTCGTTCAGACGCGACAGGCCCTTGACGGTGCCGTAGTAGCGCTTCATGAACTGCTCGACGGCCAGGCTGCCCGCCGTGTCCTGGTAGCCGAAGCGGCGGGCCAGCTCGCGTTGCTGGTCGAACAGCAGGTGGTCGTGCTTGCGCCCGGTCAGCAGGTGCAGGCCGTTGCGCACTTCGGACAGGAACTCCTGGCCCTCGACCAACTGCCGGTACTCGTCCGGCTCCAGGAAATCGTGCTCGACCAGCTCGTGCAGGGTGCGCGCGCCGAAGTGGCGCTTGGCCACCCAGCCGATGGTGTGGATGTCGCGCAGCCCGCCCGGGCTTTCCTTCACATTCGGCTCGAGCTTGTAGGCGGTGGCGTCGAACTTGCCGTAGCGCACGTGCTGCTCTGCCAGCTTGGCGGCCATGAACTTGCGGGTCGGCCACATCTTGTCCGGGCCGGTGCGTCGGCTGAGCTGCTCGAACAGCGTTTCGCTGCCGGCCAGCAGACGGGCCTCGAGCAGCGCCGTGGCGATGGTGACATCGCGCCGGCCTTCGTCCACGCATTGACGCAGGCTGCGCACGCTGGCGCCGATGTCGAGTCCGGTGTCGTACAGAAAGGTGATGAACCCGGTCAGCGCTTCGGATACGCGATTCACGTCACCGGCGCGCGGCGCGAGCACCAGAATGTCGACGTCCGAGCAGGCGTGCAGTTCGCCGCGGCCGTAGCCGCCGACCGCCACCAGCGCCAGGCGCTCGGCGCCCGGCACGTCGCCCATCTGGGTTGCCCAGATGCGGCGCAGCAGCAGGTCGACGAACGCGGTGCGGGCCTGCACGATCGGCGTGCCGGCCGGCTGGCGGTCATAGTACGCGCGCAGACGGTCGCCAAACTGCTGGCGTGCCCGGCGGCAGCTGGCAGGCGTGACGCCGGCTTGGTCCAGGTACTGCCCGACCGCCGGCGCGTCGAACAACGGCGCGTCCGGCGCGTTCACGGCGGCGTCTCACCCTCGCGCAGGGTGAGCACCTCGACGCCGTCTTCGGTGACCGCCACCATGTGCTCCCATTGCGCGGACAGGCTGCGGTCCTTGGTGACGACGGTCCAGCCGTCGGGCAGGAGCTTCACGTGGCGCTTGCCGGCGTTGAGCATCGGCTCGATGGTGAACACCATGCCCGGCTCCAGGACCAGGCCGGTACCCGGGATGCCGTAGTGCAGCACCTGCGGCTCTTCATGAAACTGGCGGCCGATGCCGTGCCCGCAGTACTCGCGAACCACCGAATAGCTGTGTCCCTCGGCGTAGGTCTGGATGGCGTGACCCAGATCGCCCAGGCGCATGCCCGGGCGCACCATGCGGATACCGACCCACAGCGCCTCGTAACAGGTCTCGCACAGGCGCCGTGCCTGGATGGACGGCTCGCCCACGTAGAACATGGCGCTGGTGTCGCCGTGGAAATCGTCCTTGATGACGGTGACGTCGATGTTGACGATGTCGCCCTTCTTCAGCGGCTTGTCGTTGGGAATGCCGTGGCAGACCACGTGGTTGACCGAGGT
>DQBD01000290.1:3714-17442 GCA_003526065.1 Gammaproteobacteria bacterium
AGACCACGTGGTTGACCGAGGTGCAGATCGACTTCGGGAAGCCGTGGTAGCCCAGCGGTGCCGAGCGGCTGTGCAACACCTCGGTGGTGTGCTGCTCGCACAGGTCGTTCAACGCGTCGGTGGTGACGCCCGCGCGCACGTGCGGGCCGATCATCTCGAGCAGCTGCGCGGCCAGACGGCCGGCCACGCGCAGGGCGTCGAGCTCTTCGGGGGACTTGATGGAGACGGTCATCGGCCTCGGACGGGCTGCCGGTGGGGGCGGCTGCGGGGGTAAAGGCGACAAAATGTAGCAGCCGCCCGCCGCGCCGGTAAACCGAACGATTGTCGCTGGCGGCGAACGATGCTATAAATCGCGCCCTTGGCTTCGGGCCGCTGCCCGACCGTGGCCTATTGTGCAACGGTAAAACCTCACCGAATTTCTGCGGAGCATTTTGGCTTATGGCTGGAGTTTCCATGCGCGACCTGCTGGACGCAGGCGTCCATTTCGGTCATCAGACCCGCTACTGGTCGCCGGCCATGGCCCCCTATATCTACGGGGCGCGCCAGAACATCCACATCATCAACCTCGAACGCAGCCTGCCCATGCTGCGCGATGCCATGAACGCCCTGGGCAAGATCGCCGCCCGCGGCGGCACGGTGCTGTTCGTCGGCACCAAGCGCCAGGCGCGCAAGCTGGTCGAGCAGCACGCCGGCGCCTGCGGCATGCCGTACATCAATCACCGCTGGCTGGGCGGCCTGCTGACCAATTACCGCACGGTGCGCAAGTCGGTGGATCGCCTGATCGATCTCGAGACGCGTCTTGAGGTGGCCAAGCCGGGCGACTTGACCAAGCGCGAAATCCAGTTGCTGAACCGCGAGCGCGAGAAGTTGCTGCGCAGTGTCGGCGGCATTCGCAACCTGAAGGGCATGCCCGATGCGTTGTTCGTCATCGACACCGGTTACGAGCACATTGCGGTCGAGGAAGCCAACCGGCTCGGCATTCCGGTGATCGCGGTGGTCGACACCAACAACCGGCCGGAGAAGGTGGACTACGTGATTCCCGGCAACGATGACTCCATCCGGGCCATCGACCTGTACCTGGGTCAGGCGGCGGAGGCCATCCAGAACGGCCACACCGCCCTCGCCGCCGGTGGCGGTGACGAGTTTGTCGAGGTCGTCGAGGCCGGCTGAGGGGACAGCGGTGGCGCGGCCTGGTGATCCGGCACGCGCCCATTTTTCAATTTTCTAAGAGGGGTTCGACCCCTCTTTTTTTGTTCCGCGCCCGGCCGGCGCGGTGCGTTGAGAGGGTAATTCAGATGAACATATCGGCATCGCTGGTCAAGGAAATGCGCGAGCGTACCGGGCTCGGCATGATGGAATGCAAGAAGGCGCTGACCGAGGCCGGTGGCGACATCGAGGCGGCCATCGACCTGGTTCGCAAGGCCGGCGCCGCACGCGCCGACAAGAAGGCCGGACGCACCGCTGCCGACGGCGCCATCATCCTGACCGTCGGCGCCGACGGTCGCAGCATGGCGCTGACCGAGGTCAACTCGGAAACCGACTTCGTGGCCAAGGACGACAATTTCCTGGCGTTTGCCGATGTGGTGGGCCAACTGGTGCTCGAGCACGGTCCGGCTGATATCGAGCAGCTGTCCGGCCTCACGATGGACGGTGGTACCGTTGAGCAGGCGCGCCAGCAGCTGGTGGCCAAGATCGGTGAGAACATCCGGGTGCGTCGTTTTGTGCGCCGCCAGTCCGCGGGGCTGCTCGGCAGCTATGTGCACGGCAGCCGTATTGGCGTGCTGGTGGAGCTTGAGGGCGGCGATGCCGACCTGGCCCGCGACATCGCCATGCACATCGCGGCCAGCCGGCCGTTGTGCGTGTCGGCCGAACAGATTCCGGCCGATGTGCTGGCCCGTGAAAAGGAAATCTACGACGCCCAGGCGGCCGAATCCGGCAAGCCGGAGGAGATCCGCGCGAAGATGGTCGAGGGGCGTCTGCGCAAGTACGCCGCCGAGGTGACCTTGCTCGGCCAGGCGTTCATCAAGGACCCGGATGTGACCGTGGAGCAGCTGCTGAAGAAGGCCGGTGCGCGGGTGGTTGCCTTCGATCGCCTGGAGGTGGGCGAGGGCATCGAGAAACAGGCTGACGACTTCGTCGCCGAAGTGATGAAGCAAGCCCGGGGCTGATTCTGTCATGGCCGCTGCGGCGCCGACGTACCGCCGAGTCCTGCTCAAGCTGAGCGGCGAGGCCCTGGCCGGTGGCAAGCCCCACGGCTTCGACCGCACTGCCATGCAGGCGGTGGCCGAGGAACTTAAGCCGGTGCTCGCCGCCGGCGTGCAGGTCGGGCTGGTGGTTGGTGGCGGCAACCTGTTCCGCGGCCTGCCGGCGGCAGCCGATGGCGCTGACCGCGCCACGGCCGACTACATCGGCATGCTGGCGACGGTGATGAACGCGCTGGCCCTGCACGAGGTGCTGCAGGCGGCCGGCATTCCGGCACGGGTGCTGTCGGCGCTGGCCGTGACCGGGGTGGCCGAGGCGTACGTCCGTTCCAAGGCGCTGGCGCACCTGGATGCCGGGCGGGTGGTGCTGTGCGCGGGCGGTATCGGCAACCCGTATTTCACGACCGATACGGCGGCTTGCCTGCGTGCCATCGACATCGGTGCCAGCTTGCTGCTGAAATCAACCAAGGTCGACGGCGTATACGACGCCGATCCCCTGCGCAACCCGGACGCGCACCGGTACGAGCGGCTGGATTACGACGAGGTGCTGTCGCGCCACCTGGGCGTCATGGACGCCACGGCAGTGGCCCTGGCGCGGGAACATGCACTGCCGGTGCGGGTGTTCGACATGAACAGTCGCGGTGCGCTGCTGCGCATCGTGCGCGGCGAGTCGGTCGGCACCCTGATGGCGCCGGCAAACGCTTGAGCGGAGGCAACTGATGATCGACGACGTGCGCAAGGACGCCCAACAGCGCATGAGCAAGAGCGTCCATGCCTTGCAGGAAGAGTTGAAGAAGATCCGCGCCGGCCGGGCCCATCCGGGGCTGCTGGATCAGGTGCACGTGAACTATTACGGCGCCGACACGCCGTTGCGCCAGCTGGCCAACATCAGCGCCGAGGACGCGCGTACGCTGCTGGTGTCGCCGTTCGACAAGGGCACCGTGGCCGCCATCGACAAGGCCATTCGCGAGTCCGACCTGGGCCTGAATCCGTCGACCGCGGGCATGGTCATCCGCGTGCCGCTGCCGGCGCTGACCGAGCAACGGCGCAAGGACCTGATTCGTGTCGTCCGTGCCGAGGGCGAGGCGTGCCGGGTGGCTATCCGCAACGTGCGCCGCGACGCCAACAACTCGCTCAAGGAGTTGGAGAAGGAAAAGCTGATCTCGGCCGATGACGAGACTCGGGCCCAGGCCGAGGTGCAGAAACTGACCGACCGCTTCGTGGCCGAGGTGGAGAGCCTGCTGGCCGCCAAGGAAGCGGACCTGCTGGAGGTCTGAGCGGGCGCCATGACGACGCCCGCGCCCGGTCAGCAGCCCCGGCACGTCGCCATCATCATGGACGGCAACGGGCGCTGGGCGCGTCGGCGTCACTTGCCCCGGGTTGCCGGGCACCGGGCGGGTGCCCGCGTGGTGCGCCGCATCGTTGAGGCCTGCGCCAGCCAGGGCATCGAATATCTGACACTGTTTGCCTTCAGCAGCGAGAACTGGTTGCGTCCGGCGGACGAGGTGTCGCTGCTGATGCGGTTGTTCTCGCGCGCGCTGCGCGAGGAGGAAGCGCGTTTGCGCGAACATGGTGTGCGGCTGACCGTCATCGGCGATCGCACCGGTTTGCCGGCCTCATTGAGGGCGGACATCGCCCGCGTGGAGGCCAGCACGGCCAGCGGTGAGGGCTTGCGGTTGATGGTGGCGGCCAATTACGGCGGGCGCTGGGACATTCTGCAGGCGGCGCGTGCATGTGTCGCCGAGGCCGCCGCCGGGCGCCTGGACGCGGCTGACCTCGACGAGCAGTCGTTCGCCGCCCGCCTGTCGACCGCCGACGCGCCGCCGGTGGACCTGCTGGTACGCACCGGTGGTGAGCGTCGCATCAGCAACTTTCTGCTCTGGCAGGCCGCCTATGCGGAACTGTATTTTGCCGACGCGCTGTGGCCGGATTTCGATGTCGAGGCGCTTGGCGAGGCCCTGGCCTGGTACGCCGGGCGTGAGCGGCGTTTCGGCCGCACCGGTGACCAGGTGCAGTGCAACGGGCTCGGTGTCGCCGGTGCCTAGAACCCGGCTGCTGACGGCACTGGCCTTGCTCGTTCTGGCACTGGCGCTGGTGTGGTACGGCGACCTGCCGTGGCTGGCCGGCGTTTTGGCGTTGATCGCCTTGCGTGCCGCCTGGGAGTGGGGGCAGCTGTGCCCGGGCCTGGATGGCGCGTGGCGCGGCGGGGTGCTGTTGGCGCTCGGCGCGTTGCTGGCCGCCACGTACGTGTTGCCGCCCGCGCTGGGTTCCGTGTTGTGGTCGCTGGCATTGGTGGGCTGGCTGCTGGCGCTGGTGCTGGTGGTCCGTTACCCGGCGGTGCCGTCCGTGTTGCAGCGACCGCTGGTGCAGGCGGCCATCATCGTGCTGGCCCTGGCCGCCGCCTGGTCGGCCCTGGTGCGCCTGGCGCAGATCGACCGCTCGCTGCTGCTGGTGTGTCTGGCCCTGGTGTGGGTGGCTGATAGCGTCGCCTACCTGGTCGGCCGTCGCTATGGTCGTCGCCGCTTGTGTCCGCAGGTCAGCCCCGGCAAGACACTGGCCGGGCTGTACGGCGGTCTCGCCGGCGCGGTGCTGGTGGGGTTGCTGGCCGGCGCGATCTGGCGTCTGGACGCGGTGCAGGTGCTGGCGCTGGGAACCCTGGCCGCACTGTGTGCCGCGTTGTCGGTGGTCGGCGACCTGACCGAGAGCGTCTTCAAGCGCCGTGCCGGCGTCAAGGACAGCGGGCAGCTGTTGCCCGGGCACGGCGGTGCGCTCGATCGCATCGATGCACTCATCGCCGCCGCGCCGCTGTTCGCGCTGCTGGCACCGTCGTTGGTCGGGGGCTGAGCCGTGCGCAACATCGCCCTGCTGGGTGCCACCGGATCCATCGGCGACAGCACGCTGTCGGTGCTGGCACTGCATCCGGATCGCTATCGGTTGCAGGTGGTGGCGGCACGCCGCAACGTGAAACGCATGCTCGACATCTGTCGGCGCTTTCAGCCGGCGGTGGCCGTGCTGGCCGACCCCGAGGCAGCGGCCGAGGTGCGCCGTGCCCTTGATGGCGGTCCGACGCGGGTGTTGGTCGGCAGTCAGGCGTTGGCCGAGGTGGTGCGCGGGCCGGACGTGGATGTGGTGGTGGCCGGCATCGTCGGCGCGGCCGGGCTCGAATCGTCCCTGGCGGCGGCGGAGGCGGGCAAGGTTCTGTTGCTCGCCAACAAGGAAGCGCTGGTGATGGCGGGTGCGCTGTTCATGGCGGCGGTGCAGCGCGGCGGTGCGACCTTGATTCCCATCGACAGTGAGACCAATGCCATGTTCCAGTGCCTGCCGGGCTATCGCTGTGGCGAACCGGCGGCCGGGCATGGGGTGCAGCGGTTGCTGCTGACCGCCTCCGGTGGCCCGTTTCTGCGCACCCCCTTGTCGCTCATGGCCACCGCGACCCCGGATCAGGCCTGTGCCCATCCGCGCTGGGTGATGGGGCGCAAGATTTCGGTCGACTCGGCCACGCTCATGAACAAGGGGCTCGAGGTGATCGAGACCGCCTGGCTGTTCAATCTGCCGGCGCCGGCGGTGCAGGTGGTGATTCATCCGCAAAGCGTGGTGCATTCGCTGGTGGAGTTCGTCGACGGTTCGTTGCTGGCACAGCTCGGCAGCCCGGACATGCGGGTGCCGATCGCCCATGCCCTGGCCTGGCCCGAGCGCCTGCCGTCGGGAGCGCGCACGCTGGACCTGTTCGAAACCGCCCGGCTCGATTTCGAGCCGCCAGACCGCGCGCGGTTTCCGTGTCTTGATCTGGCCTATCGGGCGCTGGAGGCCGGCGGCACCGCCAGCACCATCCTGAACGCGGCCAACGAGGTCGCGGTGGCGGCGTTCCTGGACGGCCGGCTGGCTTTCGGCGCCATCGCACCGACGGTGCAGGCGGTCCTGGACGCCGTGCCGGGTCAGGCGGCGGATGCGTTGGAGACCGTGCTGGCGGCCGATCGGGCGGCGCGTCAGGCGGCACAGGCGCGGGTGGCAGCGTGATGGGCGGTGTGCTGTGGTCGGTGGGTGCGTTCGTGGTGGCCATCGGCGTGCTGGTGAGCGTGCACGAGTTCGGTCACTTCTGGGTCGCACGCCGGGTCGGCGTGAAGGTGTTGCGGTTCTCGGTTGGCTTCGGCCGGCCGCTGTGGCGCCGCGTGGATCGTCACGGCACGGAGTTCGTGATTGCCGCCCTGCCGCTGGGCGGCTACGTGAAGATGCTGGACGAGGCCGAGGCGCCGGTCGCCGACGACGAGCAGCACCGGGCGTTCAACCGCAAACCGGTATGGGCGCGCATGGCCGTGGTGGTGGCCGGGCCGCTGGCCAATCTGCTGCTGGCCTGGCTGTTCTACTGGGTCATGTTCATGGTCGGTATCCAGGGACAGCGGCCACTGGTGGGCGAGGTGTTGCCCGACACGCCGGCGGCCGTGGCCGGGTTTGCGGCGGGAGACAGCATCGAGGCGGTCGGCGGCCGGCCGGTGCGCAGCTGGGAAGACGCCACTCTGGCGTTGATGCCGGCGGCACTGGATGGCCGGACAGTGGACGTTGGCGTGACGTCGGCGGCCGGGGGGCATCAGGCGCGCACGCTCGATCTGTCCGGGCTGGACTATCGGGCCGAGGATCCGGACGTCATGCGCCGGGTGGGCCTGCGGTGGCGGGCTCCGCACATCGAACCGCGGATCGGTGAGGTGATGCCCGATGGGGCGGCCGCCGCGGCCGGCCTGCAAGCGGACGATCTGCTGCTCAGCGTCGACGGTGAGCCACTGGCCGACTGGGGCGACTGGGTGCAGCGGGTGCAGGCCAGTGCGCAGCAACCGCTGCAGGTGCGCCTGCGTCGCGGTGGGCAGGTGCTGGAGCTGACCGTGACGCCGCGCGCCGTGGAGCAGGATGGTCGGCGCATCGGCCAGGTTGGCGTGGCCGCGGCGCGGCCGCAGGTCGCCATCGACGACTACTTCGTGCGTCTGCATTACGGCCCGCTGGCGGCGGCCGGGCAGGGGCTGGGGAAACTGCGCGACATGACCGCCCTGACCGGCCAGATGGTCTGGCGCATGCTCACCGGCGAGGCCTCCAGTCGCAACGTGAGCGGGCCGCTGTCGATTGCCGAGTTCGCCGGCTACAGCGCGCGTCTCGGGGTGGCCCAGTTCCTGTCGTTTCTGGGTCTGGTCAGCCTGTCGCTGGGGCTGCTGAATCTGCTGCCGGTGCCGGTTCTGGACGGTGGACACTTGCTGTACTATTTCGCCGAATGGGTGCGCGGGCGGCCGCTGCCCGAGCGGTTTCGTGCCGTCGGCCAGCAGATTGGCCTGGCCGCCCTGCTGGCACTGACCGTGTTGGCGTTCTACAACGACATAACACGACTCCTGTTTTAGACCCTGATCGCGGGCTGCGGCCTGCCCGGTGACGCTTTGTTGTCCGAGTCCCTGCGCTTACTGTCCCGCTGCGTGCTGGCCCTCGTGCTGTGCCTGTCTTTGGTGCCGTCCACAGTGCGCGCCGTGGACGCGGACGGCTTCGTGGTCGAGGACATTCGTCTCAATGGCCTGCAGCGCATCTCGCCCGGCGCGGTATTGATCGCGCTGCCGGTGCGCGTCGGCGACCGGTTCGATCCGCAGCGCTCGAGCGATGTCATCCGCGCGCTGTTCCAGACCGAGTTCTTCAGCGACGTGCAGCTGGGGCGCGATGGCGATGTGCTGGTGATCGATGTGGTCGAACGCCCGTCGATTGCCGAGCTGAACATCACCGGCAACAAGGACATCAAGACCGAGGACCTGCAAAAAGGCCTGCGCGAGGCCGGACTGGCGGTTGGCCGGGTATTCGTTCCGTCGGCCCTGGATCAGCTGCGCCAGGAATTGCAGCGCCAGTACTTCGCCAACGGCAAGTACGGTATGGATGTGGAGACCGAGGTCGCCGACCTGCCGCGTAACCGCGTGCGCATCGACATCGTCATCTCCGAAGGCGACGTCGCGCGTATCCGTCAGATCAACATCGTCGGCAACCAGGTGTTCGACGACGACACCCTGCGCAATGCCTTCGAGTTGTCGACGCCGAATCTGCTCAGCTTCATCACCGGCAACGACAAGTACTCGCGCCAGAAACTGGCCGGCGATCTGGAGAAGCTGCACGCCTACTACCTGGATCGCGGCTACCTGGACTTCGACATCACCTCGACCCAGGTGGCCATCACCCCGGACAAGCGCGAGATCTACATCACCATCAACGTCGACGAGGGGCAGCAGTACACCGTCGACGAGGTCAAGCTGTCCGGCAACCTGGTGGTCGAGCCGGAGGAGCTGGTCAGACTGGTCACGCTGCGTCCGGGTGACGTGTTCTCGCGCAAGGCCATGACCGAGACCAGCGACGCCATCTCCGAGCGCCTGGGCGAGGCCGGCTATGCCTTCGCCAACGTCAACGGCCTGCCCGAGGTGGACACGGAGAAGGCGTCCACCAAGCTGACGTTCTTCGTCGACCCGGGCAAGCGCGCCTACGTGCGGCGCATCAGTTTCGCCGGCAACCAGAAGACCGCGGACGAGGTGATGCGGCGCGAGATGCGGCAGATGGAGTCGGCCACGTTCTCGTCGGCGGCGGTGGAACGGTCGCGGGTGCGCCTGGAGCGGCTCGGCTTCTTCGAGGACGTCACGGTCGAGACGCCGGCGGTGCCCGGCAGTCCGGACCAGGTGGACGTCAATTTCACGGTCAAGGAACGGGCGTCGGGCTCGATCTCGGCGGGCGTCGGCTTCGGCCAGGGCAGCGGCCTGCTGCTGAACGCCGCCGTGACGCAGAACAATTTCCTGGGCACGGGCGACAGCGTCAGTGTCAACTTCTCGAACAGTGACTATGCGCGCGTCTACAGCGTCGCGCACACCAACCCCTATGCCACGGTGGACGGTGTCAGCCGTTCGGTCAGCGCGTTCCTGCGCACCACCGACGCGGCCGATGCCAACCTGACCGAGTACGACACCGACTCGTTCGGCGGCTCCTGGGGCTACAACGTGCCGCTGTCCGAGTTCAGCGCGTTCGGATTCGGGCTGGCGTTCGAGAACACCAAGATCGGCACCGGCGATTTCACATCGCAGGACGTGCTGGACTTCATCGCCGACAACGGCGACAGCTACAACATCTTCAAGCTCAACCTGAGCCTGGCCCGCGATACCCGCAACCGCGCCATTTTCCCGGACCGGGGCGCCTTGCGTCGGCTGTCGGGTGAGATTGCCGCCCCGCTCGGCGATCTCCAGTTCTACAAGCTG
Organism: Gammaproteobacteria bacterium; assembly: GCA_003526065.1. The sequence goes on from DQBD01000290.1 coordinate 13,166, forward strand.
AACTTCACCGAACAGCACTATTTCCCGTTCAGCGACACCGTCAGCCTGATGGTCAGCGGTACCCTGGGGTATGGCGACGGGTACGGCGACACCACCGCCTTGCCGTTTTTCGAAAACTTCTTCGCCGGTGGTTTCCGCACCCTGCGCGGGTTCAAGGACAACACCCTCGGTCCGCGTACCTTCAGCGCCTTCACCGATTCCGACGGTGATCCGTTCGGCGGTGATCGTTTGATTCTGGCGCGCAGCGAGCTGTTCTTCCCGGTGCCGTTCATGGAACAGCAGAGCAAGAATTTCCGGTTGTCGGTGTTTGCCGATGCCGGCAACGTGTTCGGCCCGGACGACTCGCTCAAGGTGGGCGAATTGCGTTATTCGACCGGCATGGCAGCGGTTTGGATTTCCCCGTTCGGGGCCATTTCCATCGCCATCGCACAGCCCTTCAACGAGGGGCCACAGGACGAGACCCAGCGCTTCCAGTTCAGTCTGGGCGCCGGTTTCTGAGTTTGTTTACTTCTCACGTCTTTCACGGAGAAACCTGACGATGAAGAGCATGCGGCTTTGGGCCTTGGGCCTGTTGGGGAGCCTGCTGCTGGCGCCGGCGCTGGCGGCGGCGGACCTGAAGGTTGGGTACGTCAATGCATCGGCGCTGTTGCAGGCTTCGCCTCAGGCCGAGGCGGTGCAAAAGAAGCTGCGCGACGAATTCACGCCGCGCCGCCAGCAGCTGGAGTCTCGGGCCAAGCGGCTGGAGCAGATGGAGCAGGACCTGAGCAAGAACGGCTTGATGCTCAGCGAGGAACAGCGCAAGGCCAAGGAACGCGAGATCATCGACGGCCGTCGCGAACTCAAGCACGCCCAGGACGAGTTCCAGGACGACCTGCGCATTCGCCAGTCGGAAGAGGTCGGCAAGCTGCGCGAGCAGCTGCTGACGGCGGTGGAGAAATTCGCCAAGTCGGGCGGCTACGACCTGATCCTGTACGAAGGCGTGATCTATGCCAGCGACGGGCTGAACGTGACCGACCAGGTGTTGGCGCTGCTCAAGAACCCGGCACGGTAAGCGCGCCGCGGATCCGGTGCAGCTACGTGAGCTGGCGGCGCTGCTGGGCGTCGCCTACGACGGCGATGGTGACTGCGAGCTGAGTGGCGTCGCCACCCTGGCCAAGGCTGGGCCGCAGCAGCTCAGTTTTTTTGCCAACCGCCGCTATCGGGGGCAGCTGGCCGGGTCCGATGCCGGCGCCGTGGTGCTGGCGCCGGCCGACCGCGCCCTGTTCGCGGGTGCGGTGCTGTTGTCCGACAACCCGTACCTGACTTTCGCCCGGGCGGCCGCCGCGCTGCATCCGGCGCCTTCCCTGCCCTCACAGCGCCATCCGCAGGCCAGTGTGCACCCGGATGCCCGGCTGGGCGCCGACGTGCGCATCGAGGCCGGTGCGGTGATCGAGGCCGGCGCACAGGTCGGCGACCGGGTGGTCGTCGGCGCCGGCTGCTATCTGGGCGCTGGCGTCAGCGTTGGCGACGACACGCGCCTGTCCCCCAGGGTGACGCTGCTGGCCGGTACCCGGGTCGGTGCCCGTTGCCTGATTCACCCCGGCGCGGTGCTCGGCGCCGACGGTTTTGGGCTGGCCAATGACCGCGGGGTGTGGGTCAAGGTGCCGCAACTCGGTCGCGTGGTGGTGGGCGACGATGTCGAGATCGGCGCCAACACCACCATCGACCGCGGTGCGCTGGATGACACGGTGATCGGCAATGGCGTCAAGCTCGACAACCTGATCCAGGTGGCGCACGGCGTGCGCATTGGTGAGCACACGGCCATCGCCGCCTGTGTCGGCATTTCCGGCAGCACCGTCATTGGCCGTCACTGCGTGATCGGTGGCGGTGTCGGTTTTGTCGGCCATCTCGAAATCTGCGACCGCGTGATCGTCACCGGCATGTCGATGGTGGCGCAGTCGATAACCCGCCCGGGTGTTTACTCGGGTATTCCGGCCGAGGATGCCCGCCGCTGGCGACGCAACGTCGGCCGTTTCCATCAACTCGACGAGCTGGCGCGGCGGCTGCTGCGCCTGGAACGCTCGAACAAGGACGCTGTCGATGAGTGAGCCGGAGATCTTGAACGCAACTGACATCATGCGCCTGTTGCCGCACCGCTACCCGTTCCTGTTGCTGGACCGGGTGGTGGAGTTGCGGTTGGGCGAGCGCCTGACGGCGATAAAGAACATCACTGTCAGCGAGCCGTTCTTCCAGGGTCACTTCCCCAACTACCCCATCATGCCCGGCGTGCTGATCCTGGAGGCGATGGCGCAGGCCAGCGCCGTGCTCGGCTTTCGCAGCACCGGCACCAGCGCCGCGGATGACAACGTGTATCTGTTCGTCGGCATCGACAAGGCGCGTTTTCGCCAGGCCGTGCAGCCGGGCGACCAGCTGCTGATCGAGGTCGAGCTCAAGCGCGCGGTGCGCGGCATGTGGATGTTTGCCTGCAGCGCCACGGTGGACGGTCGCGAAGCGGCGTCGGCCGAGATCATGTGCACGCTAAAGGCAGTCCAATGATCGATCCCACCGCACGCGTCCATCCCGATGCCCGGCTTGCGCCCGATGTCGAGGTCGGGCCCTATGCGGTGATCGGTCCGAAGGTGCAGATCGGCGCCGGTAGCGTTATCGGCCCACATGCGGTGATCACCGGCGATACGCGCATCGGGCGCAACAACCGCATCTTTCAGTTCGCGTCCATCGGTGAAATTCCGCAGGACAAGAAGTACCACGCCGACGACGACACGCGCCTGGAAATCGGCGACGACAACACCATCCGCGAGTTCTGCACCATCAACACTGGCACCGTCGGCGGCGGCGGGCTGACCCGCCTGGGCGACAACAACTGGTTGATGGCCTACGTGCACATCGCGCACGACTGCCTGGTCGGCAGCCACACCATCTTCGCCAACTCGTCCTCGCTGGCGGGCCATGTCGTCGTGGAGGATCACGTCATCCTGGGCGGGTTCTCGCTGGTGCATCAGTTCTGTGCACTGGGCGCGCACAGTTTCCTGGCGGTCAGCTCGGTGGTTCTCAAGGACGTGCCGCCGTTCGTCATGGCCGAGGGCAACTCGGCCCGCCCACGCGGCATCAATACCGAGGGTCTGCGCCGGCGCGGGTTCACCGGTGACGACATTACCGCCATCCGCAACGCCTACAAGACGCTGTATCGCAACGGCCTGCGCCTGAACGAGGCGCTGGCGGTGCTGGACGGGGAAGGCTGTTCCCACGTGGCCGACATGGCAGCCTTCGTGCGCCGCTCGCAGCGCGGCATCATCCGGTGACGGTCTGATGGCCGCCCGCTTGCGGGTTGGCCTGATCGCCGGCGAACCGTCCGGCGATGCCCTGGGGGCGGCGCTGATCGCGGCCCTGCGCCGGCGGGTGCCCGAGGTGGAGTGTTTCGGCATTGCCGGAGCCGCCATGCGCGATGCCGGGTGCCGTGCCCTGTACCCGGCCGAAGACCTGGCGGTGATGGGCATCGTCGAGGTGCTGGCCCATCTGCCGCGCCTGCTGCGCATCCGTCGCGGGCTGGTCCACCAGCTGCTGGCCGATCCACCGGACGTGCTGGTCGGCATTGATGCGCCGGACTTCACCTTGCCGGTGGAGCACCGTCTGCGGCGGGCCGGTCTGCGCACCGTCCATTACGTCAGCCCGTCCGTGTGGGCCTGGCGCGAGCACCGCATCAAGCACATCGCCGGTGCCGTCGATCGCATGCTGACGCTGTTTCCGTTCGAGGCCGGCATCTATGAGCGTCACGGCGTGCCGGTGACCGCGGTCGGTCATCCGCTGCACACGCGTCTGTCGCCGGTCACCGCCACGCAGCGGACCGACGCACGCACGGCCCTGGGCCTGCGCGCCGACCTGCCGGTACTGGCGCTGTTGCCGGGCAGCCGGGCCAGCGAGTACCGGCGCCTGGCGCCGCTGTTCCTGGACACGGCGCAGTGGCTGCGCGCCAACGGCCGGCCCTGTCAGCTGGTGGTGCCGCTGGTCGGCAGCGCCGCCCGCGCCGTGTTGGAGACCGAACTGCGCCGGGCCGGTGCCGGGCTGTCCTGCACCCTGATCGATGGGGGCGCGCAGCAGGCCATGACCGCCGCCGACGCGGTGCTCCTGGCCTCCGGCACGGCCACGCTCGAAGCCATGCTGCTGGCGCGTCCGATGGTGGTCGCCTACCGGCTGGCACCGCTCACGTACGCCATTGCCCGCCGCCTGGTGCGCACGCCGCACGTGGCCATCCCGAACCTGCTGGCCGGCGAGCGGCTGGT
>DQBD01000286.1:0-185 GCA_003526065.1 Gammaproteobacteria bacterium
ATCAGCAACACCAGCAGCAGCATCTGCGGCACCACCACCGCGTTGAAGTACGGCGCCGCGACGGTGATCTTCTGTTCGATGGTCACATCCAGGAACAACGGGTACAGCGTGCCCAGGAACACGCAGGCACCGGCCACCGTGAACAGCACGTTATTGACCAGCAGCAGGGTCTCGCGCGACAGCCA
>DQBD01000286.1:464-591 GCA_003526065.1 Gammaproteobacteria bacterium
CCGCGCCACAGGAACACACCGAAGGCGCTGCCCACCACCAGGGCCAGGAACACCAGAATGTAGGCGCCACGCCCCGGGTCGACGGCAAACGCATGCACCGACGACAACACGCCCGAACGCACCAGGA
>DQBD01000286.1:886-1027 GCA_003526065.1 Gammaproteobacteria bacterium
CCAGGAACGTGCCCAGCAGCGACAGCGAGAAGGTAAGGATGGCCAGGAACAGGTTCCAGCTGGCCAGCAGGCGCCGCTGCTGCTGCACCATCAGCGAGTGCACCAGCGCCGCGCCGGTCAGCCACGGCATGAACGACGCGT
>DQBD01000286.1:1270-3680 GCA_003526065.1 Gammaproteobacteria bacterium
AGCCGCCCCAGCCGAGCTCGTAGTAGGCCCAGGCGCCGCCGAGCAGGATGCCCAGCGTAAGAAAGCCGAACGCCGCCAGTGCCCAGCGGCGCACCAGCGGCAACCAGTCCTCGGCCGGCCAGCGCGTCAGCAGCGCGGTCAGCACCAGCGCGAACGGAACGGAGAAACCCACATAGCCCATGTACAGCATGGGTGGGTGGATGGCCATGCCCGGATCCTGCAGCAGCGGGTTCAGGTCACGTCCGTCGACCGGCACCGGCAGCAGCCGCGTGAATGGATTCGACAGGAGCAGGATCAGTCCCAGAAAGCCGACACACAGCGCCCCCTGGACCGCCAGGGCCAGTGGCAGCCGGTCGGCGAAGTGCCGGCGTCCGTGCCAGGCCAGCCCGGCGGTCCAGCCGGCCAGAATCACGTACCACAGGTACAGCGAGCCCTCGTGCCCACCCCACACGGCGCTGATCTTGTAGATGAGCGGCAGCGCGCTGTTGCTGTTCTGTGCGACGTACCAGACCGAGAAATTGTCGGTCACGAAGGCATGCGTCAGCGCGGCCCAGCCGAACAGGGCCAGCACCAGCTGCAGCCAGGTGGCGCGCACCGCCACGGTAGCCAGTTCCGGGCGTCCGGTGGCGCGGGCCAGCAGCGGCGACAGTGCCTGCAGTATTGCCACCAGCAACGCCGCGACCACGGCCAGGTGTCCGAACTCGATGAGGTTTTGGCTGGATGTAATCAAGACCTGTCCCGGTGTGGCGGTGTCGATGTGACAGACAATGCGACAATGCGCAGCGTGCCGTGGCATGCCGCGTTGCGCGGACTCGAAGCGATCGGGGGTGGCAGTGTAATGCCGGCGCCGATCACCGACCAACGGCGCTTGATCTGACAACCCCCTGTCCCCGACGCTGCATGCTCGAACTGCGCGACCTGGCCGCGGTGCGGTCCAACACGGTGCTCTTCCGGCGCCTGAACCTGCTGCTGCATGCCGGCGAGGCATTGCGCGTGGCCGGCCCCAATGGCGCCGGCAAGACCACGCTGCTGCGCATCATCTGCGGCCTGACCGAGCCGGTGCGCGGCGCCGTACTGTGGGACGGCACCCCCATCGGCACGCTGGGCGACCAGTATCACGACGCGCTCAGCTTTGTCGGCCATCAGGAAGGCCACTTCGGCGACCTGACCGCCGCCGAGAACCTGCGCCTGGGTGGCCCACCGGTGCGGGCCGCGGCGGTGACGGCAGCCCTCGACCAGGTAGGCCTCGGCGCACTGGCCGGGCAGCCTGCGCGCCTGCTGTCGCAGGGCCAGCGCCGACGCCTGGGCCTGGGACGGCTGCTGCTGCGCGGCGCGCCGCTGTGGGTGCTGGATGAACCGCTGACCGGTCTCGATCGCCAGGGCGTGGCGCTCACCGCCCATCTGCTGGCGGAACACCTGGCCGCCGGCGGGCTGGCAGTGCTGACCACGCACCAGGACCTGCCGGGTCTCGGCGGCGTTCTGCGCGAACTCGACCTCGGCACGCCGGCATGATCGTGCAGGTGTTCCGCCGCGAACTGCTGCTTGCCTGGCGCCGGCCGGGCGACACGCTGCTGCCGCTGGCCTTTTTCGTCATCGTCGGCAGCCTGTTCCCGCTCGGGGTGGGCGCCGAACCGGCGCTGCTGCACGCCATCGGCCCCGGCGTGGTGTGGATCGCCGCCGTGCTGGCCACCCTGCTCGGGCTGCCGCGGCTGTTCGCCGCCGACCAGCACAGCGGAGCACTTGAACAGCTGCTCCTGAGCCCCACTCCGCTGGCGCTGCTGGTCGGCGCCAAGATCACCGCCCAGTGGCTGACCTGCGGCCTGCCACTGGCGCTGGCGGCGCCCGTCCTGGCCCTGGCCTTCGGGTTAAACTTCGCCGACCTTGCCGTGCTGTTGGCCGGACTGCTGCTGGGCACACCGCTGCTGTACCTGCTCGGTGCCATCAGCGCCGCGCTGACGCTGGGGTTGCGTGGCGGCGGTGCGCTGCTGGGGCTGTTGGTGCTGCCGCTGTACGTGCCGGTGCTGATTTTCGGTGCCGGTGCGGTGCAGGCGGCAGCGCAGGGCTTCGGCGCCGGCGCCAATCTGTCGCTGTTGGCGGCCATGCTGGTGCTGGCCACCGTGTTCGCCCCTTGGGCCGCAGCCGCCGCGCTGCGCATTTCACTGGACTGACCGCCCATGTTCGGCCCCACCCTGGACCGCTACGCCGCGCCGAAATTCTTCTACCCGCTGGCCGGGCGCCTGGTGCCCTGGCTGGGCACGCTGGCGGCCGCCCTGCTGCTGCTGGGCGCCACCTGGGGCCTGGTGCTGGCACCGGCCGACTACCAGCAGGGCGACAGCTATCGGATCATCTTCATACACGTACCGGCGGCCTGGCTGTCCATGCTCACCTACATGGTGATGGCCGGCGGCGC
>DQBD01000286.1:3879-9696 GCA_003526065.1 Gammaproteobacteria bacterium
CCGCTGGGCGCCGCCTTCACCGCGCTGACGCTGGTCACCGGCTCGCTGTGGGGCAAGCCCATGTGGGGCACCTGGTGGGCCTGGGACGCGCGGCTGACCTCCGAACTGGTGCTTTTGTTCCTGTACCTGGGCGTGATCGCGCTGCGCGGTGCCATCGAAGAGCCGCAGCGTGCCGGCCGCGCCACCGCGCTGCTGACCCTGGTCGGCGTGGTCAACATCCCGATCATCCATTTCTCCGTCGACTGGTGGAATACGCTGCACCAGCCGGCGTCGCTGACGCGCCTGGACGGACCGGCCATCCATCCGGCCATGCTGACGCCGCTGCTGCTGATGATCGCCGGCTTCACGGTGTATTTCGTCGCCGTGCTGCTGCAGCGGATGCGCTGCGAAATCCTCGAACGCGAACGCGACGCCCGCTGGCTGGTCGAACTGGACGCACCATGACCGAATTTCTTGCCATGGGCGGTTACGGCGCCTACGTATGGCCGTGTTATGCCCTGGCGGTGCTGGTGCTGGGGCTGAACGCCTGGCTGCCGTGGCGCCGTCACCGCCGACTCGACCGTCAACGCCACACCCGCCCAGTCGAATGAAAACCCGTCACAAACGCCTGCTTTTCGTCTCGCTGTCAGTGAGCGCCCTGGTGGTCGCCGTCCTGTTGGTGATGAACGCCTTTCGCGACAACCTGGTGTTCTTTTTCAGCCCCAGCGAGGTGGCGGCCGGCAAGGCACCGACCGGCGGCACCTTTCGCGTCGGCGGGCTGGTGGGCATGGGGTCGGTGGACAAGGGGCCCGGGCCGCTGGACCTGCGCTTTACGGTCACCGACACCCAGCACGACATCCGTGTCCACTATTCGGGACCGCTGCCGGACCTGTTCCGCGAGGGCCAGGGCGTGGTTGCCGAGGGCCGGCTGAATGCCGACGGCCAGTTCGAGGCGGCCAAGGTACTGGCCAAGCACGATGAGAACTACATGCCACCCGAGGTGGCACAGGCGCTCGAGAAAGCCGGTGCCAGCCATCCAGGAGCAACGCCGTGACCGGTGGCTGGCTGCCGCCGGAGTGGGCACCGCAGGCGGCCGTGCTGCTGACCTGGCCGCACACCCATGGCGACTGGGCGGATACCCTGCATCAGACCGAGAGCGAGTTCGTCGCCTTCGCGGCCGCCATCGCCGCGCGCGAACCGCTGATCGTCGCCTGCCACGACGCCGAGCACCGCAGCCACGTTGCGTCCTGCCTGCGCGGGGCGGGGGTGCCGCCGGCCCGCGTGACGCTGGCGATCGCCCCGTCCGACGACGTCTGGGTGCGTGACCATGGCCCGCTCACCGTGATGCGGGACGGTCGGCCGGTGGCACTGGATTTCCGTTTCAACGGCTGGGGCGGCAAGTACCGCAGCGAACTCGACGATGCCGTCACCGCGACGCTGGCTGCCCAGGGCGCGCTCGGCGGCCTGACGCTGGAGGCCCTGCCGTGGGTGCTCGAGGGCGGCAACATCGAGGTGGACGGCGAAGGCACCCTGCTGGTCACCCGCCCCTGCCTGATGAGCGCCACGCGCAACGAGCCTGCCGCCGCCGAGGCCATGCTGGCGGCGTTGCCGACCCTGTTCGGCGTCGACCGCGTGCTGTGGGTGGACCGTGGCGACGTGCTCGGCGACGACACCGACGGCCATATCGACACCCTGGCGCGCTTTTGCGACCCGCACACGCTGGCCTTCACCTGCGCCGATCCGGCCGATCGCGAGCAACACGCCGCGCTCGACGGCCTGCAGGGCCAGCTCGCGGCCCTGCGCCGCAGCGACGGCGCGCCCTACCGACTGGTGCCCCTGCCGGTACCGGCACCGATCCACGACGCGGACGGGCGCCGCCTGCCGGCCAACTATGCCAATTTCCTGATCGTCAACGGCGCCGTCCTGGTACCGGTGTACGACGACCCCAATGACCGCGTGGCGCTGGATCGCCTGGCCGGCTGTTTCCCCGGACGCGACATCGTGGCCGTGCCGGCGCGCGCCATCGTCGGCCAGAACGGCAGCCTGCACTGCGCCAGCATGCAGATTCCGGCCGCACCATGAGCCCCCTGACCGTCGCCTGCGTGCAGCACGCCTGCACCGATGACCCCTCCGTCAACCTGGCCGCCAGCGCCGCCGGCATCCGTGCCGCCGCCGCGCGGGGTGCCGGCCTGGTGCTGCTGCAGGAACTGCACCGCACGCCCTATTTCTGCCAGGTGGAAGACCCCGCCCTGTGCGACCTGGCCGAGCCCCTGCCCGGCCCGACCAGCACGTTTCTGGGTGACCTGGCGCGCGAACTGGGCGTGGTCATCGTCGGCTCGGTGTTCGAGCGCCGGCTGGCCGGCGTGTACCACAACACGGCCGTGGTGCTGGAACGCGACGGCACGCTGGCCGGCGTCTACCGCAAGATGCACATTCCGGACGACCCGGGGTACCTGGAGAAGTTCTACTTCACCCCCGGCGACGGCCCGTTCGCGCCGATCGAAACCTCCGTCGGGCGGCTCGGTGTCCTGGTGTGCTGGGACCAGTGGTATCCGGAAGCCGCGCGGCTGATGGCGCTGGCCGGGGCCGAACTGCTGCTGTACCCGACCGCCATCGGCTGGGATCCGGACGACACGCAGGACGAGCAATCGCGTCAGCGTGACGCCTGGCTGACCGTTCAGCGGGCGCATGCCATCGCCAACGGCCTGCCGGTGCTGGCCGCCAACCGTGTCGGACTCGAACGAATGACCGGCGGCCCGTCCGGCGGCAGTCTTTTCTGGGGCAGCAGCTTCATCGCCGGCCCGCAGGGCGAATACCTGGCCCAGGCGCCGTGCGATGCCCCGGCGGTGATCTGCGCCGACATCGACCGCGCCCACAACGAGCGGGTACGCCGCATCTGGCCGTTCCTGCGTGACCGACGCATCGACGCCTACGACGACCTGACCCGCCGCGTGCGGGATTGAGTCTGCGCGGGACTGCTTGTCGGGGTTCTTGCCGCTAACCAGGAGCCGTTCATGCCCAGTTTCCACCCGCCGCTGCGTACCCTCATGGGCCCGGGCCCGTCCGATGTGCACCCGCGCGTGCTGGCGGCCATGGCACAGCCAACCATCGGGCACCTCGACCCCGCCTTCGTCGATCTGATGGACGACATCAAGGCCCTGCTGCGTCGCACCTTCAGAACCGACAACGACATCACGTTCCCCATCTCCGCCCCCGGCTCGGTGGGCATGGAGGCCTGCTTCGTCAATCTGGTGGAACCGGGCGACACGGTCATCGTGTGCCGCAACGGCGTGTTCGGCGGACGCATGAAGGAAAACGTCGAGCGCGCCGGCGGCACGGCCGTCATCGTCGACGATCCGTGGACCCGCGCCGTCGATCCGCAGCGCCTGGAGGACGCCCTGAAGGCCCATCCGCAGGCCCGACTGGTGGCATTCGTCATGGCAGAGACCTCCACCGGCGCCCTGTCGGACGCACGCACCCTGGTCGACATCGCCCATCGCCACGATGCGCTGGCCATCGTGGACGCGGTCACGGCATTGGGCGGCGTGGAACTCGACGTCGACGGCTGGGGTATCGACGCCATCTACAGCGGCAGCCAGAAATGCCTGTCGTGTCCGCCGGGCCTGTCGCCGGTGAGCTTCAGCGAGCGCGCCCTCGCCCGCGTCCGCGCCCGCACCACGCCGGTGCAAAGCTGGTTCCTGGATCTGAACCTGGTGCTTGGCTACTGGTCCGGCGCCGGGCGGCGCAGCTATCACCACACGGCGCCGGTCAACGCCCTGTACGGCCTGCACGAAGCGCTGGTGATGCTGCACGAGGAAGGCCTGGAGGCGGCCTGGGCACGGCACGCCCTGCACCACCGGGCACTGCGTGCGGGCCTGCCGGCACTCGGCCTCGAACTGCTCGGCGCCGATGGCGAGCGGCTGCCGCAGCTGAATGTGGTCGGCATCCCGTCCGGGGTGGACGATGCCCGTGTGCGCCAGACGCTGCTGGCCACGCACGGCGTCGAGATCGGCGCCGGCCTGGGCGAGTTTGCCGGCAAGGCCTGGCGCATCGGCCTGATGGGCCAGTCGGCCAGCCAGCGGCACGTCCTGACCTGCCTGTCGGCACTGGGCAGTGCCCTTGCCGCCCAGGGGCGCGAGGTCGACACCGGTGCCGCACTGGCAGCTGCGGGCCGGGTTTATGCCGCTGCCTGACCGGTCGTCCCTGCGACGGCCTCTTAACTCGGCCACACTAAGGCGGGCGGCCGGGGTGGCCGCCCGAAGCGAACCTGGCTCACTGCGGAGGTGCAGCATGAAGACAACCCGACTGGCCGTTCTGGCGTTTGCCCTGCCCCTGGTGCTCGGTGCCTGTCGCGAGGAATCCGCCACTCCCGAGGTGGATGAGGCCGCCGCGGCCAGCGCGCCCGCACCCACTCCGAAACCCGCGCCGGCGCCCCGTGCCGCGGCCCCGGTTGCCGCGCCGACGCCACCGCCGGTGTGCGAGAACTGCGGCACCGTGAGCAGCGTTGTCAGCCATCAGGCCAAGGGTGAAGGCAGTGGCGTCGGCGCCGCGGTCGGTGCCGTCGCCGGTGGCCTGCTGGGCAACCAGATCGGCGGCGGCAGCGGCAAGAAGATCGCCACCGTCGCCGGCGCCGTGGGCGGTGGCCTGGCGGGCCACGAGATCGAAAAGCGCCGCAACACCAGCACCTACTGGGAGGTGACCGTGCAGATGGACAACGGCACCACCCGCACCGTCCAGTATCCGCAGGCACCCGGTGTGACCGTCGGTCAGAAGGTGAAGGTCATCGACGGCCAGCTGGTCCTGATGTAGGGCCGTGTCCGTGCCGGAGCTGCCCGACCTGAGCGTCCTGCCGTCCGAGCTGAAGGACGACGCCCGCCAGCGGCTGGACGCCCTGCGCCGGTTGCCCGGGCTGGCCGAGCGCATCGGCCACGGTGGCTGGTGGTCGGCGGCACCCGGGGTGCTGGCGGTCAGCCGTTTCGCTGCCGAGCTGTGCCAGACACAGCCGCAGCTGCTGGTTGAACTGATCGACAGCGGCCGCCTGGAAGCCGCCGAGGATGAGGCCGCCCTCCGGACGTTGCTGGCCGGCGCACTGGAAGGCTGTGACGACGAGGCCGACCTGCGCCGGCGCCTGCGCCGGCTGCGCCAGCGCGAAATGCTGCGCATCGCCTGGCGCGACCTGGCCGGCTGGGCCGATCTCGACGAGACCTTGGGCGCGCTGTCCGGTCTGGCCGATGGCTGCCTCGACGGCGCGCTGCGCCATCTGCACGCCTGGCAGGCGCAGCAGCTGGGCGATCCGTGTGACGCCGACGGCCAGCCGGTGCGGCTGGTGGTGCTGGGCATGGGCAAGCTCGGTGGCGGCGAGCTCAATTTCTCGTCCGACATCGACCTCATGTTCGCCTTCGAGCACGCCGGCACCTGCAACGGGCCGCGGGGCCTGAGCAACGAAGAGTTTTTCGTGCGCCTGGCGCGGCGGCTGATCGGTGTGCTGGATGACATCGAGGCCGGCGGGCGGGTGTTTCGGGTCGACATGCGCCTGCGCCCGTTCGGCAGCAGCGGGCCACTGGTGGTGTCCTTCGATGCCATGGAGGACTACTACCAGAGCCACGGCCGCGACTGGGAGCGCTACGCGCTGATCAAGGCACGCCCGGCCGCCGGCGACATCGGCGCCGGTGATCGGCTGCTCGAGCGCCTGCGTCCGTTCGTGTTCCGGCGCTATCTCGACTTCGGCGCCATCGAGGCGCTGCTGCACCATGGCACCGACGCGCAGAAGCAGACCTACCTGCCCAATCTCATCGCCGGGAACTGGACCGGCACGATGAATCTGACCGAGCCGCAGGC
>DQBD01000286.1:9791-9913 GCA_003526065.1 Gammaproteobacteria bacterium
TTCGGCGCCATCGAGGCGCTGCGCAACATGAAGGCGCTGATCGTCGAACAGGTCCGCCGCGAGGGTCTCGACGATCACGTCAAGCTGGGTGCCGGCGGTATCCGCGAAGTGGAATTCATCGG
>DQBD01000023.1:0-2821 GCA_003526065.1 Gammaproteobacteria bacterium
CTGGCGATGGCCACGGCGGCGGTGCCCATCATGGCGTGGTGCAGCTTGCCCATGGACAGCGCGCGCACGTTGAGGTCGATGTCGCCGGCCTGGATGGCCTTGCCGCTGGAGGCGACGTAGTCCTTCGGCGGTGACACGAAGGCGATCTTGGGCGTGTGCTGGCGCTGCGCGGCCTCTTCGGGCGTCTTGATCAGCCCCATGCGCAGCGCGCCGGCGACGCGGATCGCCTCGCATCGGGCCAGCAGCTCCGGTTTCGTGTTGATCGCCTCGCGCAGCTCCGTGCCGGTGAAGCCGATCTCGTCCGCGTTGACGAACACGGTGGGAATGCCGGCCGTGATCATCGTCGCCTTGAGTGTGCCGATGCCCGGGACCTCGAGATCGTCGACGAGCGCGCCGGTCGGGAACATCGACCCGCCCTCGTCGCCGTCGTCCGACGGATCGAGAAACTCCAGCACGATCTCGGCGGCCGGGAAGGTCACGCCGTCGAGTTCGAAATCACCGGTTTCCTGCACCTGGCCGTCGGCGACCGGGACATGGGCGATGATGGTCTTGCGGATATTGGCCTGCCAGATGCGCACCGTGCAGATGCCGTCACGCGGCACCCGCGCCGGGTCCATCAGCCCGGCATGGATCGCGAACGCGCCGGCCGCCGTCGACAGGTTGCCGCAGTTGCCGCTCCAGTCGACGAAGGCCTTGTCGATCGACACCTGGCCGTAGAGGTAATCGACGTCGTGATCCGGCTGCGTGCTCTTCGACAGCATCACGCACTTGCTGGTCGACGAGGTCGCCCCGCCCATGCCGTCGATGTGCGCGGCATAGGGGTCGGGGCTGCCGATCACGCGCATCAGCAGCTTGTCGCGCGCCGCGCCGGGCACGCGGCAGCGCTCCGGCAGATCGTCGAGCTTGAAGAACACGCCCTTGGACGTACCGCCGCGCATGTAGGTGGCGGGGACCTTGATCTGGGCTACGTGGGTCATGGCGTTCAGTGCAGGGTGAGTGTTGCGGGTTGAGGGATGCCCACGGCGAGCAAACGCGCATGGACGAGGTCGAGGGGTTGCTTCCAGTCGCCGTAATCGTCGCGACGACCGGGGAATTGATGAGAGGCCCTAAGCGGCTTGCCGGTATGGTGCGGCACGGTTGTTCTACTCATGAACTGATCTTTAGCGCGGCGCGGATCGCCGACCAGTCGCGCCGCTGTGGCATCACAAAGTGGAAGTTCGCCCCGGCGCGCCGTGCCCACAGTGCGCCGATACGGCGCTTCTCCGCCTGATCCGGATCCTCGTAGAGGTGGCCGCCCTTGTACTCGACGACGAGGTAGTGCCCGTTATCCATGCGCACCAGGAAATCCGGGTAGAACCGGTGCTTGGAGGTGGGTAGCGAAAATGCGCCCGGCTTGCGTTCGACGTTGCGAATCCAGTCGCGCACACCCTCAAGCTCGTTGGCGATGAAGTTGGCACAGTCGAATTCCTCGCCCTGCGACTTGAGATTGCCGATCTGCTGGAAGAAGTGCCTGGGCAACGTCACGAAACCGTTGTATTGCCAGTCCCATGCATAGCGGCCGGACGAGAACACGCATTGCAGACGCTCATCCGCGCTCAGGCAAGATTCCTCACCCAGCAGGGCGAGGAAACGCTGCTTGTGCCCAGCTCCACGCGCCACGGCGATGCGTGAGGCCAGCACATCGCACAGCCGCGATCGGCGATAGGCCAGTTCCTCGATGCCAAAGCCCCGTTCTTCCATCAGATGCCGTAATGCGCCGGACAGCCAGGCGCCGATTTCCTCCGGGTTGATATCCGGCGCGATCAATCGACGCTCCAGCCACCACAGCAGGTCTGCCGGACTGGCGGATTCCCGCACGCCGAACAGGCCCATCTGCACCTGCAAACGCTCCACCGGATCGAGTTGCAGCTTGCCGGCGCTGCCCAAGTCCAGCCGCGCCCTCTGCAGCGTCTCCACCTCGCGCGGAAAGGCCTGATCGTCCAGCCGGGCATCGACCTCGGCCAGCGACAAGCCACCCTCCAGCGGCGGCGCGTCGCCCAGCTCGGTGATCCAATCGCCTTGCTGCCATGCCAGCAAGGGCAAGGTGAAGGTCTCGCCGCGCTCCGAAGGCGTCGGCACGGATGGCTCAGCGGGCGAAACCAGGCGGCTGAAGGCCCTCTCGACGGCCTCAACGGCGGCCGCATCGGGCAATGCGGCCTTCAGCGCCTTCTGCTCGGCCGCCGTCCACTCCCCGCGCAGGGTCATGCTGCCGGTTTCCGGCGAGATATCCAGCTTTTTCTCGATGCGCTTGCGGGCGGCTTCCGTCAGCGCGCTGAGATCGGGCACCAGCACGCGGTCCTCAGCGACCGGCAGCGCCACGCTGACGCTGTGTTGCCCGCGCAGCAGGTCTCCGTGGTCCTGCAGATCGACCGCGCGGATCAAGTCCTCGGCGTCCTGCCGCTCGAACCCGGCCTGTACCAGCCCGTCACGCAGCGTCCGCGCCACTTCGGCGATGCTGTCGGAAACGGCGAAGGCATAAGCGCGGTTGAGCGCTTCCTCGCGCTTGCGCGTCACATTCGGCATGCGCAGCACGCGGCCCAGGATCTGTTCCAGGGCGGTCTGTGTAGTGCTGCCGCGAAAACTCATCAGCACATAGGCAGCGGGCCAGTCCCAGCCTTCGCGCAGCTTGTCGGCGGTAATGACATAGCGCAGCAGCGCAGGGTCGGCATCGGACAGCTCGTCCACGCCGCTGGCCGAACGCGCGATCTGCGCAGGCGGCACGTTGAATTGCTCGATCAGTCCCTGCCGAACGCGATCCACGGTCATCGCATCCGGATTGTCC
>DQBD01000023.1:2888-4458 GCA_003526065.1 Gammaproteobacteria bacterium
GCGATGATGGCGATGACGACCAGCAGCTCGACGAGCGTGAAGCCCGGGCGGCGTGGGGCCGGGGGGATGGCGTGTTCGAGACCCATGTGTCCTCACCTATTCATATCGGCATCGCACCCAGCGGGTTTCTCGTTTGGGCCAGATCGACCAGGCGTTGTGCCGTGGGCGTCTGGATCGTGCGGAGGGTCCCCGCGTTCCGGGCGATCGCCTCGCGCAGGGCGATGCGCCAGTCGCCGTGCGTGGCCATCTCCACCGGCAGCTTGATCATCTCGGCCGTTTGCAGCGTCGAGGCGGACACCGAGACCAGCACGTTGGACGGCTGATGCAGACGATCCGGTGTCGCCGTCAGCTCCAGCACCGCACAGGGGTCCAGCCGCGCCAGCGTGTCGAAGGCCAGGGAAGTGCCCTGGTTATGCGCCTCGTCCACGATGACGAAAGGACGCCGCAGCCTGAGCGCCTCCACCAGTGACCATCCCGGCTGATCGACACCGCGAAAGTGATCCATCAGCGCGCCATTGGGCCGATACACCGCCAGCCGCTCGGTATCGGACTGCTTGAACGCCTGCATGGTGGCGACGACGATCGTGTCGTGGCTGTCCAGCACCGCCGGTTGCACCGACAAGGCCTCGTCGATGTCCAGCACCGCCACCTCGCCGAGCAGCCCGCGCAGCTCGTCGTGCAGCAGTTCACCCGGCGTGCGTAGCACCCGCAGGGTCTGCGCCCGGATCGCATCGGTGGGCACCAGCCAGATCGTCAGGCTGTGGCCGGCGGGCATCAGACTGTGCTTGATACGGCCGATGGCATGGCCGCCAATCAGGGTCTTGCCGCCGCCGGTGGGAATGCGCAGGCACACCACCGGCACATCGGCCTCGGCCAGCGCCGACGGCGCGCGGTAGGGGATGCGGAAGCCGAAGTTACGCAGCGTGCAGTGCTCGAAGGCCTCGCGGCTGGCATGGCGGCTGCCGGGCGCCGCCTCGCCCGCCTCCCGGTATGCCCGCAGGAAGGCCTCGAAGGCGTCGAGCACATCGGACTGATACGGCTTGAGGCTCATGGCGCCACCCGCAGGTCGTAGGGCAGTTGCTTGAAGCTGATGCCCAGCACGCGCAGTCGCTCGGCGCCGATGGCGCAGCGCGCGGCGTAGACCACTTTCCGGCCCGGGTGCGGCGGCAGTTGCTGCAGCAGCGGCGTGGTCAGTACGTTGCCACCGTCAATGGAGCGGTCCTTGAGGATGCCGTTGTAGAGCAGGTAGACCGCGCGGCCTTCATGCACGCCGAGCAAAGGGCTGGCGGTATCCGCCTTCTGCTTGCTGGCGCGCGCCACCGGCAGGCCCATGCCGGTTTCCATGAACCAGACGAAGCGCGCAAGTTCGGCAAAGCGCACGCCGGGGTCGATGTGGCCGCGGGCGTCGAACAGGGGCTGGCCGAGCTTGCAGAACTGGAAGCCGCCGCCGAGGCCTTCCACTTTCTCGCCCTTGGCGTTGGTGTAGCCGTGAGCAACACGCTTGACGCGTTCGGCGGTCACGTTGCGGGCGATGTTCTCGTCCATCTCCACGAGGATGAAGCGGCGGTTG
>DQBD01000023.1:4495-5304 GCA_003526065.1 Gammaproteobacteria bacterium
CTAAAATTGCTCCAGGTAATCTTCTCGCGCATCAACTCTTCTTTTTGCGTACCCTGAAACTCATAGCCCTTGACCACCCGGCGCACCCGTCCGGCGGTTAGGCTGTCGGCGTAGTCTTCGCACTCCACCAGGATGAAGCGGCGGTTGCCGCCGTCCTCGGCGTTGGCCTTGAGCACGGCGTGACCGGTGGTGCCGGAGCCGGCGAAGGAGTCGAGAACGATCTCACCTGGCTTCGTCGCGATCTGCAGGATGCGCTGGATCAGCCGCGTTGGCTTGGGCGTGTCGAAGGCGGTTTGTGTGCCGAAGATCGCCTGCACTTCCTTGCGCGCCTCGTCGGTGTGGCCGACTTCATCGTGCGGCCACCAAGTCCAGGGAACAAAGCCCTCGACTTCGGAAAGGTAGCGGATGACGCTGGGCTGCGAACCGCCGCTCTTGCCAAAGTAGATTCTTCCTTCGCTCTTCAGCTTGAGAAACTCGCCCTCGACGGTGGACCAGCAGCGGCCTTCGGGTGGCTTTAGTTTCCTTCCGCTTGGCGATTCGATCTCGTACATCTGATTCGGGCGGTAACCCTGGGCCGTCATCGGGATCCCGCGCCACCGCCCCCTCGGATCTTTGTTCGGATTCTTATAGACGGCAGCCTGCTTCTCGTCGATGGGCACGCGGTTACGCACCGCCTGGAAGCGTTCCGGATTCATCGCATAGACGACCAGATACTCGTGTACATCGCCAATGGCGCCACGGTTCTCGCGCGAATAGCGCTTCTGCCAGACGTTGCAGGCAACGAAGCGATGGCGGCCGAACACTTCGTC
>DQBD01000023.1:5488-7109 GCA_003526065.1 Gammaproteobacteria bacterium
TCCTCGTTGTCGTCAATCGAAACGAAGATCGCCCCGTCTTCGCGCAGGAACTGCTTCAGCAACGCCAGCCGCGGATACATCATGCACAGCCAGCGGTCGTGCCGGTCCAGCGTTTCGCCTTCCTTGCCCACGACCTCGCCGAGCCAGCGGCGGATTTCCGGGCTGTTGACGTTGTCGTTATAGGCCCAGCCCTCGTTGCCGGTGTTGTACGGCGGATCGATATAGATGCACTTGACCTGCCCCGCGTAGCGCGGCAGCAGCGCCTTGAGCGCCAGCAGGTTATCGCCCTGCACGATGAGGTTGCCGCTGTCCGGCTCGCCGCAGGACAGCGCCGGCACCGGCTCCAGCAGGCGGAACGGCACATCCTTGTGATGGGTGACGACGGCGTCCTTGCCGATCCAGTTCAAGGTAGGCATTCAGTGCTCTTCGGTTTGATCGGACGGTGCCATCGACGCCGGAATATCGCGCTGCGCATGCAGGATGCGCCAGACGTCCACTTGCACCTCGCGCTCGACGTAGAAAACCAGGTACGGAAACCGGCGGACAGGCCAGGTGCGAAGTTCGTCGAACTTCAGTGGCACGGCGTAGCGGGTGGAACCGAGCTGCGGGTGGCGGCCGATGTGTTCCAAAGCCGCTTCCACTTCCGCCAGAAACTGCTCGCCCAGGTCCAAGCCGCCCTGGGTGGCATACCAATAGGCTGCATCGTTGGCGTCGAGTCGTGCAGGTTTGCTCCAGACAACGGGCTTCACTTGCGGACGCGCTCGCGGAGTTCCTCGCGCATCTGCTTGAACGTCTCCGGTGTGACGGGCTCGGCCGGCCCGGAGTTGAAGCCCTCCAGCAGCAGGCCGCGGAGCTTTTCGATGTCGCGCTGCTTGCGGATCAGGTCGCGCAGGTACTCGCTGGTGGAGGCGTAGGCGTGCTCGGCCACCTGCTGGTCGACGAAGGCCTTGAGGTCGTCGGTGAGGGAAATGTTCATCGTGGCCATGATCGCAACACCTTATGGCAAAGATTGCCAATGAAGCGTACTGCCGCGCTCCGCAGGCCGCAAGCGACCGCGGCCTTCTCTCCATCGAGGCTCAGACGCCGTCCGGAATGCCCGGCTCGGCGAGCTGCGCCAGCCGCATCAGCGACGCCTGCCCCCCAGGGGCAGCGGCGCTCGGCCGGTATCGCGTCCGCAATACCGACCTGAACCCTCTCTACCCCCGCACCGCAGCCCAGCGCGCGCAGGCTGACGGCATGGATCAATACCGGACGCGAGCGGCTGCGCTGCCTGATTCAGCCGCTCAGGCCGCCTTCGACGACTCGAGGAAATCCTGGGCGAAGCGCTGCAGCACGCCGCCGGCCTCGTAGATCGAGACCTCCTCGTCGGAGTCCAGGCGGCAGGTCACCGGCACCTCGACCGTGTCACCGTTGCGGCGATGGACGACCAGGGTGAGATCGGCGCGCGGCCGGCGCGCCCCGATCACGTCGTAAGTCTCGGTGCCGTCGAGCTGCAGCGTGAGCCGCGTCGTGCCCGGCTTGAACTCCAGCGGCAGCACACCCATGCCGATCAGGTTCGTGCGGTGAATGCGCTCGAAGCCCTCGGCGACGATGGCCTCCACGCCGGCCAGGCGCACGCCCT
>DQBD01000166.1 GCA_003526065.1 Gammaproteobacteria bacterium
GGCCGGGGGTGAGTTCCTGCTGGCCTGGCAGGCGGTGCAGCACCTGGCGGCCAGCCGCCAGGAGCCGCCGTGCGGGCTGGACATGGCCACCCTGGTGCGCGCGCTGGGTGCCGACCCGCAGCGTCTGGAGCGGGCCCTGCTGGCGCTGGAGGACATTGGCTGGGTGGGGCAGGTGAGTCCCACCGGGCGTGGGCGCACGCGCTGGGCCCTGCTGGTGGATCCGCAGGCGGTGACGCTGGCGCCGCTGGTGGACAACCTGTTGCTGGACCGCGCCGCCGCCGCCCGTGCCGGCGTGCCGGTGGAGGCCCTGCTGCATGCCGATCTGATCGAGCGTCCGCCGCTGACGGCGGTCGATGCCGAGTCGCCGTCCACGCAGCCCAGCGGTACGCCCATTTCATGAGGCGAATCGTCGGTCGGCTGGCTGTGTGCCTGTCGCTCGTGTGCGTGTTGCCGGTGGCGCGTGCGGCCACCGTGCAGGTGACGCTCGAGGGGCTGTCGCCGGCCTTGTCCGAGAGCGTGCTGGCGACCCTCGACATTGGTGCCGAGGCGCAGCGCGAGCGGGTGTCGGCGGCGCGCATTCGCCGTGCCCACAACGCGGCTCCAGGGCAGATCCGCGGCGCGCTCGAGGCGAGCGGCTATTACCGGGCCGAGGTCGACGCGAGCCTGTCCGGTGGGCCCGGCGGCTGGCAGGCGCACTACCGGGTCACCCGCGGCGAGCCCTTGCGCGTGACCGCGCTGGATTTGACCCTCACCGGCCCGGCCGGTAACGACGCGGCGCTGCAGGCAGCGCTGCCGGCGTTCCCGCTGAAGACCGGCAGCCGGTTGCGGCATGCCCGCTACGAGAGCGGCAAGCGGGCGCTGCTGGACGTCTTGCGCGAGTACGGCTATCTGGACGTCGCCTTCACGACGCACCGGGTGGACGTGGATCTGGATGCCTACACGGCCGACATCACGCTGACACTGGACAGCGGCGCCCGCTATCGCTTCGGTGAAGTGTCGCTGGAGGAGACGGTGATCGAGCCGTCGCTGCTGCGTCGCTACGGCGCGCCACAGCCGGGCGAGCCGTACAGCGTGGCGCGGCTCCTGGAGTACCAGGGCGCGTTGGCGGACAGCGGCTACTTCGCGGGTGTCGAGGTGCTGCCCGCCCGCCGTGACCGCGAGGCGCACACGGTGCCGGTGACGGTGCAGCTGAGCCCGCGCCCGCGCAATGCGTACAGTGCCGGTGTCGGCTTTGCCACAGACAGCGGCCCGCGCCTGCGTGCCGGTCATCAGCGGCGTTACGTGAATCGGCTCGGACACCATCTGGACAGCGCGCTGTTGCTGTCGCCGCGCGACAGCGAGCTGAGCACCCGCTACCGCATTCCGTTGGCCGATCCGCGCACCGAGCAGCTGACGTTCGGTGCCGCCGTCGGCCGCGAGGACACCGTCAGTGCGCGTTCCGATAGCGTGAACGTGCAGGCCGCGGTGACGCGTCGATGGGGTATCGGGCGACGTACCCTGGGCCTGGACTACCTGGTCGAGCGTTTCGATACCGGCAGCGACGAGGCCACCACCGCGCTGCTGATTCCGTCCGTCGGCTGGCAGGGCACGCGCAGCGACAACCCGCTGTGGCCCCGCGCCGGCTGGCGCCTGGACCTGGCCCTGCGTGGCGCCCTGGACGGAATGCTGTCGGATCTGTCGTTCGTGCAGGCGCGGGCGGGGGCCAGGTACGTGCAGGGCCTGGGACGCGACCATCGCCTGCTGGGGCGCCTTGAGCTCGGGTCCACGTGGGTCGACGGCTTCGGCCAGTTGCCGGCCTCGCTGCGCTTTTTCGCCGGCGGTGACCAGAGCGTGCGCGGCTTCGACTATCAGAAGCTGGGGCCCAGGGACAGCGGGGGCGACGTGGTCGGTGGCCGACACCTGCTGGTGGCCAGCCTTGAGTACGAGTGGATGTTTGCCGGCGATTTCGGCGCGGCGGCGTTCTTCGACACCGGCAATGCCTTCAATGGCGCGCGACTGAATCTGGAGCGTGGTGTCGGGGTGGGCTTTCGCTGGCGTTCACCGCTCGGGGCGGTACGGGTGGACCTTGCCAGCGCCATTTCCGAGCCGGGCGCGCCGCTGCGTCTGCACATCACCGTGGGGCCGGTGCTGTGAGGTGCCTGGCGAGGGGGCTGAGCATCCTGCTGTGGGTGTCGGTGATTGCCCTGGCCGGTTACGTGGCGCTTGGCAGCAACAGCGCGACGCGGCTGTTGCTGCGCGGTGCCGTGGCGCTGAGCGCAGAACGTCTGAGTATTGGCGAGGTGCATGGCAACCTGCGCCAGGGGCTGTCCTTGCAGCGGATCGCGTTGCGCTTCCCCGGGGGGCGGGCGCGGGCCGAGGCGCTCGAATGGGTGCCCGGTGACAGCGCTGTGTGGCATCGCCAGGTAGCGCTTGGCCGCATCACGCTCGATGAACTGCACGTGGCACTGGACGCCGATGGGGCGTCACCGGCGGAGCCCGTGCAACTGCCAACGCTGGCCGTGCCGGTCCGCGTCACGCTGGATGCGCTGGTCGTGCGCGGCCTGACGCTGACGCCCGGCACCGGCGCTGCGTTGCGGCTGGAAGGCCTGCGGCTCGGCGGCAGCCTGGATGGCAACCGGCTGCATCTTGGCCGGCTCTCAGCACACGCGCCCCAGGGCGCGGTGGATGCCGCGCTGCGCCTCGACCTTGCCGGTGACGGTGCGCTGGAGGGGTGGGTGCAGGGCCGGGTGCGCCGGCCGGAGGGTTCGCCGCTGTACCTGAATGGCAGTGTCGGCGGCAGTCTTTCGCGCAGTGTGCAACTGGCACTGCGCAGCACGGAACCGGCGGCGCGGCTGGTGGCCAGCGTCCAGACGCCACTGGCCGGCGGGCCCTGGCAGGCACGCCTGTGGCTGGAACAGGCGCCGTTGGCCGTCTGGCGGGCGGGTCTGCCACCCTGGCCGGTGGCAGTGGACGGGCGCGCCCGTGGGCACGGCGCCGAGCGTGCGCTGACGCTGGACTACCGGCTGGAGCACACGCCGGCCGGCAGTGTGCATGGCCGGCTGGCCGCCCAGGGCGTGGGCGCGCTGTGGGAGGTGACCGCGGCCGCGCGGGCGCAGCCATCGCGCGTCGACGTCACCGGTCAGCTGGACCTGCAGGCCGCCACCGCGCAGGGGCAGCTCGAGTGGTACGCCCTGCGGTGGCCGCTCGGTGGGCAGGCGCCGCAGGTCGAGTCCCCGCGCGGCAGTGCCCGGTTGAGCGGCACGCTCGACGACTGGGCGCTGACGCTACAGGCCGCGTTGGTGGCGCAGGGGCAGGCCGGCGAAATCGAGATGCAAGCGCACGGAGACGCCGCGCAGGCGCGGCTGGAAACCTTCACCGCGCAGCTGCTGGGGGGGCAGCTCGCCGGCCAAGGTACGTTGCGCTGGGCGCCGGAGCTGCGTTATGCGGTGACCGCCAGGGCGAGGCGCTTCGATCCACGCGTGCTGTGGCCGCAGTGGCCGGGGCGGGTGGACGCCGACCTGGTGGCCACCGGGGATGCGGGCGCACTCGACCTGCGGATTGAGGACCTCGGTGGCACGCTGCGCGGCCAGCCGCTTGGCGGTGGCGGGCGGATCGCCTGGCAGCCTGCGTCGCTCCGCGTGTCGGACATCGATCTGCGCCTGGGGCGGGCCAGCCTGCGCGCGTCCGGCACGGTGCTGGGAAGCGGCCCGCCGCTGACCGGTGTGCTGGACGTGCCGGTCGCCGGCGAGCTGTTGCCCGGCGCCCGTGGCCGTCTGGAGGCGCGTGCCCGCATCAGCGGGCCCGCGGTGGCGCAGGCCGAG
>DQBD01000057.1:0-2223 GCA_003526065.1 Gammaproteobacteria bacterium
AGCCGGTGATCGCCTCGCTCAGTGTCGGGGCAACACGGCGTTTTGTGCTGCGCCACCGCCGGCGTGGCGACCTGCCCCGGCTGGATTTGCCGTTGCGCGACGGGGATCTGTGGGTGATGGCCGGCGCGCTGCAGACCCACTGGCGTCATGCCGTGCCGAAGACGCGTCAGGCGGTCGGGCCGCGCATCAATCTGACGTTTCGTCAGGTGTTGGCGCCGGCAGCGACAGGTCGTACTCCATGATCAGCGGTGCGTGGTCGGAGAATCGCTCGTCCTTGTGGATGCGCGCCGTGCGCACGGCATCGCGCAGGCCGGGCGACACCAGCTGGTAGTCGATGCGCCAGCCGACGTTCTTGGCCCAGGCCTGGCCGCGGTTGGACCACCAGGTGTACTGATCGGGTTCCTGGTTGACGACGCGAAACGCATCCACCCAGCCGATGTCGTCGAACAGCAGGTCCAGCCAGGCGCGTTCTTCCGGCAAGAAGCCGGAGTTTTTCTGGTTGCCGCGCCAGTTCTTGATGTCGATGTTGTGGTGGGCGATGTTGATGTCACCGCAGATGATCCACTCGCGCCCGTCGGCCAGCATCTGGCGCAGCAGGGGTGTCAGGCGCGCCATGACGTCGAACTTCACCTGTTGCCGCGCCTCGCTGCTGGAGCCCGACGGCAGGTACAGCGACACCACGCTGAGCCTGCCGTAGTCCACCTGCAGCCAGCGTCCCTCGGCGTCGAAGTCCGGCCAGCCCAGCCCTTCGACAACCCGGTCCGGCGTGCGCCGGGTGTAGATGCCCACGCCGCTGTAGCCGGGTTTCAGAGCGTCGTGGAAAAAGCCCTGATAGGGGCCGGGTGCTACCATTTCGGCGGTCAGTTGCGGACGCTGCGCCTTGGTTTCCTGCAGGCAGATCAGGTCTGCCTGTTCGCGGTCCAGAAAGTCCGCCAACCCCTTGCGCCAGGCAGAGCGGATACCGTTCAGGTTCAGGGTGATGATTTTCAGCGGCATGCACTCTCCTGCCGGCGGTGGCCGGTAACATTCTGAAAGATTGGGAAAATTCGTTCGTGGAAGGCTATCAGCGCGCGTTTTTCGAGTTCGCCATCGACTGCGGTGTACTGAAATTTGGGCAGTTCACCCTAAAGTCTGGCCGAATCAGTCCGTATTTCTTTAATGCCGGACTGTTCAACCGTGGCGAACACCTGAGGCGTCTGGGTGGATTTTATGCGGCCGCGCTGGTGCGCGCCGGGGTGCCGTTTGACATGCTGTTCGGGCCTGCCTACAAGGGCATCCCACTGGTGGCGGCGACGGCCATCGCCCTGGCCGGTGAGCATGGGCGCGACCTGCCCTTCGCCTTCGACCGCAAGGAGGCCAAGGATCACGGCGAGGGTGGCGTGATCGTCGGGGCGCCGCTGGCGGATCGCGTGGTGGTGGTGGACGACGTGATTTCATCCGGCTTGTCGGTCATGCATTCGGCGCGCTTGATCGCTGACGCGGGGGCGACGCTGGCCGGAGTGGTTGTGGCGCTCGATCGCCAGGAGCGGGGGCAGGGTGACCTGTCCGCAGTGGCGGAGGTCCAGGAGCGTCACGGAGTGCCCGTGATCGCGGTGGCGGGCGTCAAGGAGCTGGTGCATTACCTTGAATATGAATGCAAAGACACGGGCAATGCTGCAGCCATACGCGCCTACCGGGCGCAGTACGGAGCCGAATAACCGACGCCGTGTACTGGTTTGGGTGACCCTGGTGGTCTTGTGCGCCAGTGCACAGGCCGCCGATGCCGGCCGTCTGTTCCGCTATCGCGATGCCCAGGGCGTGATGCACATCAGCAGCAACCTGCCGCCCGGCCAGGCGCAGGCCGGCTACGAGGTTCTGGACAGCCGTACGCTCAAGCAGCTGGAGAAGGTTGAACCCCGGTTGACGCCGCAGCAATTGGCCGAGCGGGCCCGTCAACGGCAGCGGGCGGCGGTCGAGGCCGAGGAGGCGGCGCGGGCACGGCGCGCGGACCTGGCGAAGCAGAATCGCGACCGCATGCTGCTGCAGGCCTACAGCAGCGAGCAGGAGATCCTGCGCCTGCGGGACAGCAAGCTGGGCGACTTAGAGCGGATCGGGCGTGGTATCGAAAATACCATCCGTCATCTGCGCCAGAACCTGACGGACGTGGACGCGACCATCGCCGCGTACCGGGACGATGGGCGGGCGCCACCGGCCGTTGTGCTGGAGCGTCGGGCGAGCACCGAA
>DQBD01000057.1:2522-8486 GCA_003526065.1 Gammaproteobacteria bacterium
CGTTTCGCTGCCGACCTCAACCGCTACCGGCTGCTGACCGGCAGCCTGCGGACCACCGCCCATCCATGACGGGTGGGCCGGCTCAGCCGGCCTGCGTCATCAGTCGCAGCCACTGCCGGTACTGGCCGTGGGTGAACACCTCGTCGTCGATGTCACCGGTACTGACCTGCGGCGCCAGACCCAGTCGGCGGGCGTTGTCGTCGGCGCCCTGCAGCTGGCGCGCGGCGCCGCGGAAATGCCCCTGTAGATACGGCTGACCGGTGGCGGTGAAACCACGCTGACAGGCCTCCATCACGGACTGATCGTCCGGCGTGGCCATGCCGGCCGGGCCCAGGAAGTCCTCGAACTGGCGCAGGCGTCGTTCGCGTGCCGCCGCGGGTTCGCCCTTGGGAGCAACGCAGTAGACCTCCACCAGGGTCCTGTCCACGGCCAGCGGATGCACGATGCGCACCGTGCTGGACGACTGGTCCATGAGAAGCAGGTTCGGGAAGATGGCGAGATTGCGGATGGCGTCGATCATCCACTGCGCCTGATCCGGGCCGAACTCGCGCGTGATGCGCTCACGCTGGAAACCCAGCGGCCGTTCGTCGCCATTGGGCATGAGCGCCCAGTCCATGATGTGGCCGTTCTCGAACTGGTAGCAGCCACCGGGCAGGCTGGCCATCTGTGTCGGATCGATGGTCTTGATCGTGTTTCCGGCCTTTTTCTGGCGCTCGACGATCAGCCCGATGTAGTTGGTGTGCACCGGGAAGAAGTGATAGCCGTCGATGTTCTCGAGCTGCATCTTCCAGTTGGCGTTGCAGGTGTAGCGGATGCCGCCGCGCACCAGCTCGAGGCCGTCCGGCGACTGGTCGGCCATGGCGTCGATGACGCGCGCGGCGCCGCCCAGGTGCTGCTCGATTGGCTCTACGGCATCGTTCAGGCTGCCGAAGATGAAGCCCCGGTAGACGCCTACCCTGACCTTGGCGAGGTCGTGCGACAGGGTCTCGAAATAGGTCGGATACCCGCCGCGTTCCTTGGCGTCCACGTTGACGCAGCGGCCGGCGCTGTCGTACACCCAGCCGTGGTACGGGCAGGTGAGGTGGCGCTTGTTGCCGCGCTTGCTGGCGGTCAGTTCGGCGCCGCGGTGCGAGCAGCTGTTCAGGAAGGCGTGCACCTGTCCGTCCTCGCCGCGCGTCACCAGCACCGGGCTGCGGCCGATGCGGGCGGCCACGAAGTCGTTGGCCTGCGGGATCTGGCTCTCGTGCGCCAGATAGACCCAGGTCGACTCGAAGATGTTGCGCATCTCGAGTTCGAAGATGGCCGGATCGGCAAAGATGCGCCGCGCCACCTCGAAGCGGCCCTCCTCCGGCCCGTCACGCACGCAGTCCAGCAATTCGGACAGGCTCAGGCCGGCGGCGTCGGTCATCTGGTCCATGGCGGTTCTCCTGCTCTTGGGTGCGGCGGGCGTCATCGCGCCCGCCTGATTGTTGCGGCGTGGGCTTCGGCTCAGCCCAGGGCGGCGATGATGTCGGCCGACGTGGCCACGTCGCAGCGCCCGGCCATGCGCTGGACGGTGATGTCGTGCGCTTCCTGCGTGGCGCACACGCAGCAGTCCTCGGCCAGGATGTTGCTGTAGCCGCGGTCATTGGCGTCCCAGGCGGTCGATTCCACCACCGCGTCGGTGCTGACACCGCTCAGGATGAGGTCGGTAATGCCCTGGCTGTCGAGCACTTCCTGCAGGCCGGAGCTGACGAAGGCGCTGAAGATGCATTTGTAGACGATGGTCTCGCCGGGCAGCGGCTTGACCAGATCGGCCGCGTCGCCACCCCAGGTGCCGCGCTTGCACACGTTGCCGCCGGACACCAGCTGGAAGAATGCGCCGCGGTGCGGCCAGCGCGGCTGGACGCCGGCTTCCAGGTCGATCAGCACGTGAATCACCGGCACGCCCTTCTCCCGGCAGGCATCCATCAGGCCGCGCAGCTTGTTAAGCATGTCCGTCTTCTGGATCATCCCGGCAAAGCCCAACTGCTGTGCCATGGGGGAATCGGGATGGGTAATGTCGTTTTGCACGTCCATGACCAGGAGGGCGGTCTTGGACTTGTCGATGGTCAGGGCCATGAAGGTTCTCCAGAAGTAACGCGGACGGAATGCCTGAACGGTCGGTCGGATTCTAGGTGCCGTCGGCTGGCGCGGCAATGGCGCCGGCGCCGCGCGGGGGGTGAGCAATGAGCGCCCTGCTGTGGCTGCTTGCGGTGTTGGCGGTCGCTTCCGTCGCCGCCTACCGCCAGCTCGGACGTACCGCGGCGGCCGTGGCCATCGGCGCCACTTTGCTGCTGGCCAGCGTGAGCGGCTGGAGCGCCTGGCTGGCGCTGCCGGCCTGGCTGGTGTGGGCGGCCTGGGTGGTGCTGATGCACGCCGATGGCCTGCGGCGCGAACAGATAACCTCGCGTTTGCTCGCGTTCTACCGCCGCCAGTTGCCGCCGTTGTCCGAGACCGAGCGCGAGGCGATGGCGGCCGGCACCGTGTGGTGGGAGCGCGAATTGTTCTCGGGCCGCCCGGATTGGAAGCGGCTCGAGGACATCGCTCCGCAAGCGCTCAGCGCGCAGGAGCAGGCCTTCCTGGACGGGCCGGTGGAACGGCTTTGTGCGTTGCTGGACGACTGGCGCATCACCCACCACGATGCCGATCTGCCGCCCGAACTGTGGCAGATGCTGCGCGAGGAAGGCTTTTTCGGCCTGATCATCCCGCGCGAGTTCGGCGGCAAGGGCTTCAGCCACCGCGCCCACTCGGCGGTGGTGATGAAGCTGGCCAGCCGCAGCGTGACCGCCGCCATCACGGTGATGGTGCCCAACTCGCTCGGCCCGGCCGAACTGCTGCGTCACTACGGTACGCCGCAGCAGCGTGAGCATTACCTGCCGCGCCTGGCGGGGGGGCAGGAGATTCCGTGCTTTGCGCTGACCGGCCCACAGGCCGGATCGGACGCCGCCGCGGTGCCGGACGTTGGCGTGGTGTGCCGCGGCGAGGTCGACGGGCGTGAGGTGCTCGGCGTGCGCCTGACCTTCGCCAAGCGCTACATCACCCTGGCGCCGGTGGCGACGCTGATCGGCCTGGCCTTCCAGCTGCGCGACCCCGACGGCCTGCTCGGGGGCGAGGTCGAGCGCGGCATCACCGTGTTGTTGCTGCCGGCCGACACGCCGGGGGTACGGCGCGGCGATCGGCATCTGCCGCTGGACGTGCCGTTCCAGAACGGCCCGCTGTTCGGTCAGGACGTGTTCGCACCGCTGGAGTGGATCATTGGCGGCGAGGCGGGCATCGGGCGCGGCTGGCAGATGCTGGTCAGCTGTCTGTCCGAGGGGCGTGGCATCTCGCTGCCGGCGCTGGCCACCGGCGTGGCCAAGGTGGCGGCGCGGCACACCGGTGCCTACGCCCGGGTGCGCGAGCAGTTTGGCGTGCCGATCGGCCGCTTCGAGGGCGTGCAGGAGGCGCTGGCGCGCATCGGCGGGCGCTGCTATCAGATGGATGCTGCCCGTCGTCTGACCCTCCAGGGCCTCGACGCCGGCGAGAAGCCGGCCGTGCTCACCGCCATCCTCAAGTATCACCTCACCGAGCGCGGCCGTCGGGTGGTCAACGACGCCATGGACGTGCAGGCCGGCAGCGGCATCATGCTCGGCCCACGCAACTTCCTGGCCCGCTACTACCAGGTGATGCCGGTCGCGGTGACGGTCGAGGGTGCCAACATCCTGACCCGCAGCCTGATCATCTTCGGCCAGGGCGCGGTGCGCGCGCATCCGTACCTGTTCGAGGAGATGCAGGCCGCGCAGGGGGCGGACGACACGGCGGCCCTGCAGCGCTTCGATACGCTGATTCTGGCGCACGGCGCCCACCTGCTGGGCAATGCGGCGCGCAGCTTCTGGCTCGGTGTCAGCCGAGGCCGCCTGGCGCGGACACCGGACAGCGGGCTCCTGGGCCGGTATCAGCAGCGCCTGTCGTGGATGAGCGCCGCGTTCGCGGTGGCGGCGGATGTCACCCTGCTGGCGGTGGGCGGTGACCTCAAGCGCCGCGAGCACCTGTCGGCGCGGCTGGGCGATGTGCTGTCCGAGCTGTACCTGGCCAGCGCCGTGTTGTGGCAACACACGGCCGACGGTCGGCCGGACGATGAGCTGCCACTGCTGTGCTGGGCGCTGGAGGATGGTCTGGCGCGCATGGCAAGTGCCTTCGACGGCCTGCTGGCCAACTACCCCAGCCGGCCGCTGGCCTGGCTGCTGCGGGCGCTGGTGTTTCCGGCCGGGCGTCCGGGGCGTGGCCCGGACGACGCGCTCGGCGGTCAGGTGGCGGAGCTTCTGCTCGCGCCCGGGGCGGCACGCGACCGCCTGACCGATGGCATCTTCCTGACGCGTGACGCGGACGAGGCCGTCGGTCGCCTGGAGCAGGCGATCGAGCAGGCCGATGCCGCCGCTCAGGCACAGCGCAAGCTACGCGGTGCGCTCAAGTCGGGCACCCTGGCGGCGGCCGAGGATCTTCTGGCGCAGGCCCAGGCCGCCGGCGTGCTGGATGCCGAGGAGGCGGCCCTGCTGGACGCCTGGCAGGCACAACTGGCGCAGATCATCGCCGTGGACGAGTTCCCGGCCGACAGCCTGCCGCGTCGCGGCGCGGCATGAGCGCCGCGACGCGGCACGACGTCATCCCCTGGCAGCAGGCCGGCACTGTGGGCGGCCTGCTGCGCGAGCGTGTCGCCCGCAGTCCGGAGGCCATCGCCTACCGGTTCCATGAAGGCGGTGCCTGGCAGGCGCTGACGTGGAAACAGCTGGCGGCCCGGGTGGGGCGCTTCCAGGCGGCTCTGCGGGCCGAGGGGCTGGCCCCCGGCAGCCGGGTGGCGGTGATGCTGCCGAATGGGCCGGACTGGGTGTGCTTCGACCTGGCCGCGTTGTCACTCGGTCTGGTGGTGGTGCCGCTGTACCGTGGCGATCGTCCCGACAATGCTGCCTATGTGCTCGAGCATGCCGGCGCCTGCCTGCTGCTGGCCGATGCCGCCGAATGCTGGGAGGGGGTGGTCCGGCATGGTGGGCTGGCTGGCCTTCGGCGGGTGGTGCTGACTGACGGCGACGTGGATGGGGGGCGTGTGCAGCGGCTGGATCGCTGGTTGCCGGCGCACGGCGAGTTCGGGGTGGAATGCAGCGACGGCGACGCGCTGGCCAGCATTGTCTACACGTCCGGTACCACCGGGCGTCCCAAGGGGGTGATGCTGAGCCATCACAACCTGTTGTGGAACGCGGCGGCGGCCGAGTGCATGTCGCCGGTGGCGCCTGACGATCTGTTTCTGTCCTTCTTGCCGTTGTCGCACACGCTCGAGCGCACGGTCGGGTATTACCTGCCGATGCTGGCCGGCGCCACGGTGGCGTTCTCTCGTGGCATCGAACACCTGGCCGATGATCTGAAGGCCGTGCGGCCGACGCTGCTGGTGAGCGTGCCGCGCGTGTTCGAGCGTACCGCCAGCGCCGTGCGTGGCGCGCTGGCAGGCCGTCCGGCGCCGCTGCGCTGGGCCTTCGAGGCCACCGTCGCCCTGGGCTGGCGCGATTTCGAGCGCCAGCAGGGGCGCGCCG
Organism: Gammaproteobacteria bacterium; assembly: GCA_003526065.1. The sequence goes on from DQBD01000057.1 coordinate 8,105, forward strand.
CCGGCACACCGCTGTTGATGCTGTTGCCGCTGTTGCGGCGGGTGCTGGCCAGGCCGGTACTCGAGCGGTTGGGTGGGCGTCTGCGGTTGGCCATCTGTGGCGGGGCTGCCTTGCCGCCAACCGTTTCAAGGTTGTTCATCGGTCTCGGGCTGCCGCTGCTGCAGGGTTACGGCCTGACCGAGGCGAGCCCGGTGCTGACCGTCAACACACTGGACGCCAACCGGCCGGACAGCGTCGGTCTGGCACTGCCGGACGTGGAGCTGCGCTTGTCCGGCGAGGGAGAGTTGCTGGCGCGAAGCCCTGGCCTGATGGCCGGTTACTGGCGCGATGCCGACGCCAGCGCGACGGCGCTGGATGCCGATGGCTGGCTGCACACCGGCGA
>DQBD01000057.1:8669-10958 GCA_003526065.1 Gammaproteobacteria bacterium
TGGCTGCACACCGGCGACCTGGCCGCGCAACGCGGCAGGCACTGGTACATCACCGGCCGGCTGAAGGACATCATCGTGCTCGCCAACGGCGAGAAGGTGCCGCCGGTGGACATCGAGCATGCGCTGATGCGGGATCCGCTGATTCACCAGGCGATGCTGGTCGGTGAAGGGCGGCCGTGGCTGGCGGCGGTGCTGGTGCTGCAGGCCGAGTCATGGGCGCTTCTGGCGCGCGAACTCGGTCTTGATCCGCGGGACGAGGCGGCGCTCGCCGAGCCGCAGGCGGAAAAGGCGGTGCTGGCGCGCGCCGAGGCGGCCCTGCACGCGTTTCCCGGGTATGCGCGGCTGCGTCGCGTGCACTTGACGCTGGAAGAGTGGACCGAGGCCAACGGCCTGCTGACCGCCACCCACAAGTTGCGGCGGTCGCAGTGCCTGGCGCGCTATCGGGCCGCTATCGAAGGTTTCTACGAGGGCTGAACGCCTGGTGGGCGTTCAGCCCATCTGGCGTTCGCGAATCTCGGCCAGCGACTTGCAGTCGATGCACAGCGTGGCGGTGGGCCGCGCTTCCAGGCGGCGAAGGCCGATCTCGGCGCCACACGATTCGCAATACCCGTACTCGCCGGTGTCGACCTCGTCCAGCGCTTCCTCGATCTTGCGGATCAGCTTGCGCTCGCGGTCGCGGGTGCGCAGCTCCAGGGTCATCTCAGACTCCTGCGTGGCACGGTCGGTCGGGTCCGGGTAATTGATGGTCTCGTCCTGCATGCGGTGACGGGCACGGTCCATTTCGGCGGTCAGCTCGTCGCGCCAGGCCCGCAGGATTTGCCGGAAATGCTCCTTCTGCGGCTCGCTCATATAGGCTTCGCCCTTCTTGGGCTGGTAGGGCGCGAAGCCGGTTTTCGGAGACTCGGTCATCCCCATGTTGGGACTCCAGATGTGCAGCCCGGCGCCGGTCAGGGTGCAGGGGGTTTCTTTCAGAGGGCGCGCGATTCTAAAGCATACCGGGCGGCCCACCAAGATGGCTGGGGCAGTTCGACCGACGGCGGCATGATAAACTGCCCGGCTACGCGACGCGGCGCAGCCAGTTTTGGGCGGTCGGCCAGAGGGCTGGGTTGCCCGGCTGCGCGTGCGCATGAACCCTGTTTCAACACAGCGTAAAGGGAGCTGCCCCATGGGCAAATCGCGGCCGTTGTCGCCCCATTTGACGGTCTACCGGCCGCTGATCGGTAGCTATACCTCCATTCTCCACCGCGCCAGCAGCGCGGCATTGCTCGGCGGTTTGGTCTTCATGGCTGCCTGGTTGTTGGCCGTCGCCCAGGGCGGTGCGCTGTTCGACGTGCTGTCGGCACTGTGGGGCAGCGTGGTGGGCAAGGTCATGCTGTTTGGCTGGACCTTCTGCGCCTTTTTCTACGCCGCGCAGTGGATTCGCCATTTCGCCTGGGATCTCGGTTACGGCTTCGAGCTGGACACGGCGCGCCTGACCGGCCATCTGGCGGTGGCCGGTTCCGCCGCCGCGACCGTGTTGGTGTGGCTGTACATTGCCATGAGGGCCGGCTGATGACGCAGTTTCGTTCCGCGCGCTCGTTGGCGCATGGCGCTGGTGCGGCCGGCGCGGGTACCGGCGCGTTTTTCTGGGAGCGTCTGACTGCCGCGGCGCTGGTCGTGCTCGGCGCCGTGTTGCTGGTGCAGTTGCTGTGCCTGAGCGCGGGTGGCGTGACCCTGGTCGAGGCGCGCGCCTGGGTGGCGGCGCCGTTCAGCGGCGGCCTTCTGCTGCTGTTCTTTTTAATTGCCATGATCAACGCCTACCTGTGCAGCCGGGTGCTGATCGAGGACTACGTCCACGTGCCGGCGCTGAACCTGCTGGCGCTGATCGGCCTGCTGGTGCTGACAGTGGGGCTCGGTGCGGTGGCAGTGGTGTCGGTGCTGCGCGTGATGTTCGGACAGTGAGTAACGGAATGAGCAGCGACTACACCCTCACCGACCATCGCTTCGATGTGGTGGTCGTCGGCGCCGGCGGCGCCGGCCTTCGTGCCACCTTCGGCATGGCAGCCGAGAACATGTCGGTGGCCTGTCTGTCCAAGGTCTTCCCCACCCGCTCGCATACCGTGGCGGCGCAAGGCGGCATCAACGCCGCGCTCGGCAACATGGTCGAGGACGACTGGCGCGACCATTTCTACGACACGGTCAAGGGCTCGGACTGGCTGGGCGACCAGGACGCCATCCAGTACATGTGCCAGCACGCCATCCCGGCGGTGATCGAACTCGAGAACGCGGGCATGCCGTTCTCGCGCACCG
>DQBD01000057.1:11207-22906 GCA_003526065.1 Gammaproteobacteria bacterium
GGACGGCAAGATCTACCAGCGCCCGTTCGGTGGCCAGTACCAGGCGGATCACAAGACGCCGGCGCAGCGCACCTGCGCCGCCGCCGACCGTACCGGTCATGCCATGCTGCACACGCTGTACCAGCAGTCGCTCAAGCACAAGGCACAGTTCTTCGTCGAATTCTTCGCCGTCGACCTGATGACCGACGACTCCGGGCGGGTCATCGGCGTCGTTGCCTACGACATGATCGAGGGGCGCCTGCACCGCTTTTTCGCCCGTGCCGTGGTGCTGGCCACCGGCGGCTACGGGCGGGCGTACCAGTCCTGCACCGCGGCGCACATCTGTACCGGTGACGGTCTGGCGCTGGCGGCGCGCATCGGCGTGCCGCTGCAGGACATGGAGATGGTGCAGTTCCATCCGACCGGCATTTACCCGGCCGGATGCCTGATTACCGAGGGCGCACGCGGTGAGGGCGGCTACCTGACCAACGCCAACGGCGAGCGGTTCATGGAGCGCTACGCGCCGAGCGCCAAGGATCTGGCCTCGCGCGACGTGGTGTCGCGCGCCATGACGGTGGAAATCCTCGAGGGTCGCGGCTGCGGTCCCGACAAGGACCACATCATGCTGCACCTGGAGCATCTGGGTGCCGAAACGCTGCACGAGCGCCTGCCGGGCATCTCCGAGACGGCGCGCATCTTCGCCAACGTGGACGTCACGCGCGAGCCGATTCCGGTGCTGCCGACCGTGCACTACAACATGGGCGGCATACCGACCAATTACCACGGCGAGGTCATCAACCAGGACGGCAACGGCAACGACGTGGTGGTGCCCGGCCTGTTCGCCATCGGCGAGGCCGCCTGCGTGTCGGTGCACGGCGCCAATCGCCTGGGGGCCAACAGCCTGCTGGACATCATCGTGTTCGGCCGGGCCGCCGCGCTGCGTCTGAAGGACACCCTGCCGACCCTGCCGGAGCCGAAGATCACCCCGGACGCCGGCCAGGTGGGCATCGAGCGCTTCGAGCGCATGCGCAGCGCCAAGGGCCGTCATTCGCCGGCCGAGATCCGCGACCGCATGCAGCGCACCATGCAGCAGCGCTGCGCGGTGTTCCGCAAGGAAGATACGCTGCAGGCCGGTGTCACGGAAATTCGTGAGGCGGCCGCCATGCTGCCGGAAATCGGACTGACCGATCACGGCCTGGTGTTCAACACCGACCTGGTGGAGGCGCTGGAGCTGGAAAACCTGCTGACCGTCTCGCTGGCCACCATGGATTGCGCCGCGGCGCGCAAGGAGTCGCGCGGTGCCCACGCACGCGACGATTACCCGGAGCGTGACGATGCCAACTGGATGAAGCATTCGCTGGCCTGGGTGCCGGACGTGGTCGGAGGCCAGGTGCGCCTGGGCTACCGCGCCGTGACCGCCAGCACCCTGACCGATGAAGTCTCCCCCATCCCGCCCATGAAGCGGGTGTACTGAGCGCTGAGGACCGACAAGATGGCGGAAAAAGCCCGCGTCGAACGCGAGCAGCTGGCGGCGCAGCCGGGGCAGGCCCCGGCCGCCGGCAAGGTGGTGTTCGAGATCTACCGCTACGACCCCGAGTCGGATCAGGCGCCGCGCACGCAGCAGTACGAGGTCGACCTCGACGAGTGCGGGCCGATGGTGCTGGACGCCCTGCTGCACATCAAGAACCGCCAGGACGGCAGCCTTACCCTGCGTCGTTCCTGCCGCGAGGGCGTGTGCGGGTCGTGTGCCATGAACATCGACGGCGTCAACACGCTGGCCTGCACCAAGGCCACGGCCGACTGTCGCAGCACGCACGTGCGCGTGTTCCCGCTGCCGCATCAGGAGGTCATCAAGGACCTGGTGCCGGATCTGACGCATTTCTATGCCCAGTACGCGGCGCTCGAGCCGTGGCTGAAGAGCGAAACCCCGCCGCCGTCCGGGCGCGAACATCGCCAGTCGCGCGAGGATCGCAGCGAGCTCGACGGCCATTACGAGTGCATCCTGTGCGCCTGCTGCTCGACATCGTGCCCGTCCTACTGGTGGAACTCGGACCGTTTCTTCGGCCCGGCCAGCCTGCTGGCGGCGCACCGCTGGATCATCGACAGCCGTGACGAGGCGCAGGGTGAACGGCTCGACCAGCTCGAGGATCCGTTCCGGCTGTACCGCTGTCACACCATCATGAACTGCACCAGCGCCTGTCCGAAGGGCCTGAATCCGGCCAAGGCCATCGCCGACATCAAGAAGCGGCTGGTGCAGCGCCACCTGTAAGCTAAGCCGCCGCCCGCCCCCATGCCGCAGGCTGCACCGGCCACGCCGCTGGCGCGCTACCGCTGGGAGACCACGCAGCCGGACTTCGTCGCCGACCCGCAGCAGGAGGCCGCGGCCGGTCGCCTGGACGCGCTGCTGGCGCGTATCGAGCAGGCGCCGCGGCGCGTGTCCTGGCTGGCGCGGCTCACCGGCCGCGCGCAGACGCCTTCCTGTGCCGGTGCCTACCTGTGGGGTGGCGTCGGCCGCGGCAAGAGTTACCTGCTCGACCTGTTCTTCGATTGCGTGCCCGGCGAGCGCAAGCGCCGGCTCCACTTCCATCAGTTCATGCAGGCGGTGCATGCCGAGCGTCGTCGCCTGGGCGACGTGCCGGACCCGCTGCCACGCATTGCGGACGGCTGGGCGCAGCAGGCGCGGGTGCTGTGCTTCGACGAGTTCCAGGTGCACGACGTGGCCGACGCCATGCTGCTCGGCGGCCTGCTGCAGGGGCTGCTGGAACGCGGCGTGTTCCTGGTGGTCACGTCCAACCGGCGGCCCGATGACCTTTACCTGCACGGTCTGCAGCGGGCGCGGTTTCTGCCGACCATCGCGCTGCTCAAGGAACGGCTCGATGTCATCGAGCTCAACGGCCCCACCGATTACCGGCACCGCGCGCTGCAGGACGTGACGCGCTATCTGACCCCGCTCGGCCCGGCGGCGCGTGCTGGCATGGAACAGGCGTTCAGGCATCTGGTGCCCGAGCACGACAAGACCGCGCCGCTGCAGGTGAACGGGCGGATGGTGGCGGTGCATCGGCGCGGCAGCGACGTGGCCTGGTTCGAGTTCGATGCCCTGTGCCGCACGGCGCGCAGCGCGGCTGATTACCTGGAACTGGCCGAACGCTTTCACACCGTGTTGCTGTCCGGCGTGCCACAGCTGACGGCCGACGAGTACGACGTGGCGCACCGGTTCATGAACCTGGTCGACGTGCTGTACGACCAGGGCGTGAATCTCGTGGTGTCGGCCGCCGCGCCGCCGACCGAGCTGTACCCGGGCGAACGGATGGGGTTCGAGTTCCAGCGCACGGTGAGCCGGCTCATCGAAATGCAGTCCGACGCCTGGCCCGGTGACAGGCGCAAGTCCTGAGCACCCGGTGGCGGTGCTCGCCGCGCCGGGCGATCGCCGCCCGAAGGCACTGGCCGGCCGTCTTGGCCTGCCGCTGGTCGATGCCGCGTCCGGCGCCGGCCTGTTGCTGGCCTACGGCGAGCAAGGCCTGGAGTTGCGCGCGCCCGGGCGCCGCCTGAAGCCGCTGCGGGTCGATTTCGCACAGATCGGCCACCATGGCGGCGGCGAGTTGCTGCGCGCGACGCGCGTCAAGCGGCGCCCGGCGCGCCTGCTTGATCTCACAGCGGGACTTGCCACGGACGCCTTTCGGCTGGCGCGGGCCGGTTTCGAGGTGATGGCCTGCGAGCGTGAGCCGGTGATCCACGCCCTGGTCGAGGACGCGCTCGGCCGCGCGCCGACCCTGCCGGGGCCCGGTTGTATTGAGCTGCGGCTCGCCGATGCGCGTGCCGTGCTGGCCGAGCCGGCGCTGCCGGCGCCGGATGTCGTTTACATCGACCCCATGTTCCCCGGCGAGGGGCGCACCGCCCTGCCGCGGCGGGAGCTGCAACTGGTGCGCGAACTGACCGGTGACGACGATACCGGCGTCGAGCTGCTGGCACGTGCCCGCTCACGGGCCACGCGACGGGTGGTGGTCAAGCGGCCGTTGCACGCGCCGGCGCTGGCGCCGGATGCGGACCTCGTGTTCAAGGGGCGGGCGGTGCGCTTCGACGTGTACCTGGCGGGTGGGGCGGCGCCGTAGCGTCACGTTTCTGCCGCACGCGGCCGGTAAACTCACGGGTTTGCCGGGGAAGCCCGGCTTGGTGCAGGGAATCCCGGAGTTCGTCATGTCGCAGGCATCCTCTGCCGTCAACCGTTCCCCGTTGGGCATCTTCGAGCGCTATCTGAGCGTCTGGGTGGCCGCCGCCATGCTGGCCGGCGCGCTGCTCGGCAATGCGCTCCCGGCGCCGTTCGTCGCGCTGGCACGCCTCGAGTACGCGCACGTCAACCTGCCGGTGGCGGTGCTCATCTGGGCCATGATTTTCCCAATGATGGTCAGCGTCGATTTCGCCGCCGTGCGGCGCGTCGGCGAGCGGCCGCGGGGTCTGCTGATCACATTGACCGTCAACTGGCTGATCAAGCCGTTCACCATGGCCGCCCTGGCCTGGCTGTTTTTCGGGCCGCTGTGGGGTGACTGGGTCGGCCCAGAGCTGGCGCAGTCCTACATCGCGGGCATGATTCTGCTCGGCGCGGCGCCCTGCACGGCCATGGTGTTCGTGTGGAGCAACCTGACCCGTGGCGATCCCAACTACACCCTGGCGCAGGTGGCCGTGAACGACCTGATCATGGTGTTCGCCTTCGCGCCCATCGTGGCGCTGCTGCTTGGGGTCACCCAGGTAACGGTGCCGTGGACAACGCTGCTGCTGTCGGTGCTCCTGTACGTGGTGATTCCGTTGCTGGCCGGCAACCTGATGCGACGCCGGTTGTTGCGTCGCGGCGGCGCGGCGGCGGTGCAGGCGTTCACCGCGCGCATCAAGCCGTTGACCGTGGCCGCGTTGGTGCTGACGGTTGGCCTGCTGTTCGCCTTTCAGGGGCCAACGCTCAGTCAGCGTCCGCTCGACATTGGGTTGATTGCCGTTCCCCTGTTGCTGCAGACGGCGCTGATCTTTGGCATCGGTTTCTTGTGGGCGCGGGCCTGGCGGGTGCCGCTGGCGGTCGCCGCGCCGGCGGCGTTGATCGGTACCTCCAATTTCTTCGAGCTGGCGGTGGCGGTGGCGATCAGCCTGTTCGGGTTGCACTCGGGCGCCGCGCTGGCCACCGTGGTGGGCGTGCTGGTCGAGGTGCCGGTCATGCTGGCGCTGGTGGCGTTGGTCAATCGCACGCGCGCCTGGTATGAGCGGGCGCTGCCGCAGGCGGTGGCGCCAACCGGATAGCGGGCGTCCTGTGGCATGCTGGCCGCACGTGTCCGTTACAGGGTTCCGTGATGAAACGGATGCCAGAAGTTCGCAGTTTCATGACCCCGTTTCCGCACGCCATAGCGGCCGATGCACCGCTGTCCCAGGCACGCGAGTTCATGAACCACCATCGCCTGCACCATCTGCCGGTGCTCGACGGTGCCCGGTTGGCGGGTGTGATCAGCGACCGCGACATCAAGTTGCTGCTCGGCATTGATCCCGATTACGCAGGGGCCAGTGGGCTCACCGTGCGTGAGGCGATGGCGGCCGATGTCTACGTGGTGGATCTGCACACACCACTGGATCAGGTGCTGGACGCACTGGTGACGCGGCGCATCGGCTCGGCACTGGTCACGCGCAAGGGGCGGCTGGCGGGCGTGTTCACCGTCACCGATGCCTGTCGGGAGCTGGCAAGCCTGCTGCGCGCGCAATGTCCGCCGCCGCCACTGCCGCCGCCGCCTGGCGGCGAAGCGGCCTGATCGTCGCGCCTGCTAGGTCTCGAACAGCACCAGCGGCACCCGCCGTTCGGCCGGGCTGAGTCCACCGTGCACGCCGACCGGCGAGAACGGCTTCTCGCCGGGCAGCCGGTCGCGCACGGTCCAGCCGTCGGCCATCGCCACCACCCAGTCGCCGACACGGTGCGCCAGCGACGGGTGGCGCGGGCCCGCGCCAAGGTGGCCGCTGGCGATGAACTGCTCGCCGCTGAAGACGGTGGCGCGTTCGCCAAGTTCCACCGCCAGCGCGTGGCCGACCGCTTCGCGCTCGGATGGCCGGGCGTGTACAAAAGCCAGGCGTGATTCACCGGCCAGCGGCAGGCGCAAGCGTGCCTGCAGTCGTGGGTGGTCGTTCAGCAGCAGGCGCCGCTCGGGTGCAATGTCGACGAAGCCGTGATCGGACGTGACCAGCAGCGTGGCGTCCGTGTTGCCGACGCGGTGCAAGAAGGCGCCCAGCTGAGTCTCGATCTGTCTCAGGTGCTCGCGGCTGCGCCGATGGCCGATGCCGTGCGCGTGGGCCAGCTCGTCCAGTAGCGGCCAATAGGCATGCACGTAGCGCGGCGGTCCGTCGGCCCGCAACAGGCGCTCGAGCTGCCCGAACAGGCCGCCGAGCGAACGAAACCCGTGCACCGTGGCCGGGCCAGCGTGGTGGCGTGTGTACGCGGACCCGGCGATGCGTTTTGGTGTCACCACGTGACAGGCGCGCCCCAGACGCGCCGCCAGTGGCGGGCTGCGGTACAGCGCGGCCAGGTCATCGCCCGTCAGGGCCGGGCCGTTGCGTTGGCGCGCCAGCAGCGGCACCACCACCCGGTCGCCGGTTTCGAAGGGCGTGAACCAGCCCAGCAGGCCGTGGCTGGCGGGTGACAGGCCGGTGAAAAAGCTGGTCACCGCCGCCGCCGTGGTTGCCGGACACACGCTTTGCAGTGGGCAAAGCAGATGGCGCGCCAGCAGGCCGTCCGGCAGGGTCTGACGCAGGTAGTCGTAGCCGAGACCGTCGACGATGAGCAGCACCACGCTGCGCTTGTGCGAGAGGCTTTGGGGTGGCAACGCATCCAGTGGAACAAGCCCGGCTCCGGGGCCGCCGCAGGCCAGTTCGAGCGACGCCATCAGGTTGACGCTGTCGGGCTGCGGCAGGCCGGCCGTGGCGTTTTGCGGTGCCGGGTGGGTTATCGTCAACGAACGTTCTGGTATGCTCACGAATGCTGTCTCAACACGACCCGGGCGGGGGCACGCCGAGCCCGATTGCCAATGACCGAGGAGGTCCGACATGAACGCACCCAGCGGTGATCTGCCGGTCCGGTCCTGGACCGACCACACGCACGTACCGTACGCCCTTTATACCGACGAGGCGATCTACCGGCAGGAGCTGGAGCGCATCTTTTACGGGCCCTTCTGGCATCCGGTGGCGCTCGAGGCCGAGCTCGAGCAGGTCAACGACTACAAGACGGTGGTGGTTGGCGAGACGCCGCTGATCGTTACCCGTACCGGCGCGGACGAGTTCGCGGTGATGATCAATGCCTGCGCCCACCGTGGCGTACAGATCACCACCGAGTTCAAGGGCAGCGCGGCAGACTTCACCTGTCCGTACCATGCCTGGGCCTATGACAATTGCGGCAACCTGCGCAACGTGCCCGGCGAAGACCGGTTTCCCGATTCGTTCGACAAGCGCCAGTACGGCCTGCGCCGCCTGCGTGCGGTGCTGTGGAATCAGGTGCTGTGGGCCACGTTTGACGACGCCGCGCCGCCGATCGAGGAATTCTTCGGTGGTGTGGTGGAGTCCATTCGCGCCGCGCTGGGCGGTGGCGATCGCAAGCTGAAGCTCCTCGGCTACCAGAAGATCATCTTCAACTGCAATTGGAAGGTGTTCATGGACAACGACGGCTACCACGCCGGGTTGCTCCACACCGCGTTCCGCATGCTGAACTACCAGGGCGGCAAGGCGCCGCTGGTGGCGGATGGCTTTGCCGGCCACTGGGGTTCGCATTACGAGGCGCACCGCATGGTCGACAACGGCTATCTGGCCGATCCGACGCTGGTGTTCACCGAGGGTGACGAGAAAACCGCCGCCGTGAATCTGCTGCGGCCGGTGACGCAGGTGGTCAAGCACCTGAACGCCATCAACTTCCGTTTCGGGCGTCCGCTCGGGCCGGATCGCACCGAGGTTCACTACACCTACCTCGGTTTCGCGGACGACCCGCCGGAGCTGCTGCAGCACCGCATCCGCCAGTGCGCCAACCTGCTCGGGCCGAGCGGGTTCGTGAGCATCGAGGACGGCTCCATGTTCGAGCGGGTGCAGAAAGCGATGGGGGCGCCGGGCGGCGAGATCGCCTTCCTGAAGGGGCTCAAGGAAAGCCCGGATGGGCACCTGAGCCTGCAGAACGACGAAGCCGGCAACACGCCCTGGTGGCGCTACTACAAGCAGGTGATGGGCCTGTGAGCACGATGAATGTCATTATCGACCCCGGCCTGTTGGCGCGGGTGGATGCCCTGCAACAGGCCTACGCGCATGCGCTGGACCGGCGCGACATGCAGGGCTGGCTGGCGAGTTTCTCCAGCACCGGGCGTTACGAGCTGACGTCGGCCGAGAACGTGCGTCTGGGCTTGCCGGTCGGCATGATGCTGGACGACTGCCACGAGCGCCTGCGCGATCGCGTGAAGTACGTGAACGAGGTATGGAACCACGCGGTCGAGCACTACCAGCCACGGCACATGCTGTCGCGCGACCTGTGCGCCTGGAATGACGACGGCGCCATCGCGGCCAGCACCAATTTCTCGGTGTTCTACACCAGTGCCGAGGGCAAATCGTCGCTGCTGGCGACGGGGCACTACGAGGACCTGATCGTGGAAGAGGATGGCGTGCTGCGCTTCGCCTCCAAGCGGGCGGTCATGGACACCGCCGTGCCTCCGCGCTACATCATCTATCCGCTCTGAGGTGGCCTTGCCGTGCGGTGTTCAGAACCGCGTCGGCAGGGTTTTCTTGAGCGTGATCTGCTGCCGGCTGGTCTCGACGTAGCCGCCCTTGCGCAGTTCGCGCAGGATGCGCGCTACCATCTCGCGTGAAGCGCCGCAGCGGGCAGCCAGCTCCCGTTGCGGCGGCGGATTGGGGATCAGCCACTGGCCATCGCGTTCGATGGCCAGTTCACCGAACAGACGTGCCAGGCGCTGGTAGACATCGCCGAGTGCGAAGCCGCGCACCGTCTCGGTCAACTCCCGCACGCGCCGGCCAAGCGTTTCGAGCAGTCGCTCCGTGGCTTCCGGGTAGCGCACCAGAATGCCGCGCAGCGCCGCGCCGGGTACCACCAGCACCCGTGCCGGCGTGGCAGTGACCACCGATGCCGACCGCAGGCCGTCGCCCAGGATGGCCAATTCCCCGAACCAGTTGCCTGCCTTGAGGACATTGACGGTCGCCTCGCGTCCGTCGGCGCCGGTGATGAACACGCGCGCCTCGCCGGCCAGCAGGAAATACACTGCGGTGCTGGCTTCGTTTTCGCCGACCAGCCGGCAATGGCTGTCGACCGTGCGTACACGGCCCAGTTGGGCGAGGCGGCGCAGATCCTCGGCCGACAAAGGCTGCAAAATGGAAAATTGGCTCAGTTCCGAGGTCATGTTCAGCTCGGCGCTTTGTTTTGATTGTTAGCCGCAGGATTATTCGGCCGCTTGTGTCGCCGATGCAAACCTGGGTGCCGTCCCGCCCGCAGCGGTTGCGCCAGGGAGGCGTGTTGCTGCTGGGGCTGTGGTTGACCGGGCTGCTGGTCTGGCAGTTGCCCGGCGTGGCGCAGTTGGAGCGGGACGTGGGCTTGCCGTGGCTGTTTGCGCGGCGCGGTGTCCAGGTCGTTCCGGTGGAGGCGCTGATCGTGGCGATCGACAGTGCCTCGGCCGATCGCCTGCGGCTGCCCGAGCGCTTCTCCCGGTGGCCGCGTCGGGTCTATGCGGCGCTGATCGACCGCCTGGCCGCCGCCGGCGCCGATGTCATAGCGATCGACGTGTTTTTTGCCGAGGCCCGTCATGGCGACGATGACGCGGCCCTGGCATCGGCCATTGCCCGGGCGGGGAACGTGGTCCTGTTTGGTCAGTTGCAGCGTCGCGTGCAGGCACTGCCCGGCGCGACCACCGAGGGCCAGGTACGGGTCGACCGGCTGCGGCCACCGTATCGTCCGTTTGCCGACGCGGCACGGGCGGTGGCGCCGTTCGTGCTCCCCAAGTCGCCGATCCGCGTCGACACTGTCTGGACCCACCACCCGGCCGTGCCGACATTGCCGACCCTGCCGGCCGCGACGGTGCTGGCCCAGGCCGGAGCGGTGCAATGCCCGGTCGGTCGGTCGGCGCCGGCCAGACAGCGGGCCGCATGTGATGTGTTGGCCGGCGGCCACGAGAGAATGCTCAATTTCTACGGGCCGCCGCGCACCCTGCCCATCGTTTCCGCTGCCGAAGTGCTGCGTGGGACGCTCCCGGACGTGTCGGGCCGCGCGGTTTTCATCGGCCATGCCGAACCGTACTTCCCCAATCAGCAGGACAGCTTTCTGACGGCAGTCAGCCGTCGTGACGGCCTCGACCTGTCGGGGGTCGAAATCGCCGCCACCGCGTACCTGAACCTCCTGCGTGACGAGTTTCTGCAACCGGCGCCGCCGCCGGTGGTGGCCGTCTGTTTGCTGGGCAGTGCGCTCTTGTTGGCAGGCGTGTGCGTATTCCTGCGCCGGCCGACGGCGGTGGTGCTGTCGATGGGGGCGTTGGCCGGGCTGGTCGCGCTCGGCGTGGTGGCGGCGTTTGCCGATTGGCATCTTTGGTTTCCGCTTGCGCCGTGGCTGGTACAGATTGCCTTGGCGCTGGCTGCGACCCTGGCGTTTCTGGCGCGCGACAGCGGGCGTGAGCGCACGCGGGTGGCGCAGGCATTTCGCCCGTACCTGCCGGCACATCTGGTCGAGCAGGTTGCCCGGGACGGCGGCAACCTGCCGGGCCGAGCTCACTCGGCGCCCGTGCGTGCGGTGTGCTTGGTCAGCGACGCGACCGGCTACACGGCCCTGGCCGAGCGGATGCCGGCCCGGGGGTTGCGTGAGCTGGTGAACGAGTACTACGCCACCCTGCTGGCACCGGTGCGTGAAGGGGGCGGGCTTGTCATGGACATCGTCGGTGACTCGGCGACCGCCGTGTGGCCGCTGGAGCATGTCGATCTCACGGTGCGCTTGCGCGCGTGCCGCGCGGCGGTCGGTATCGAGCAAGCACTCGCCGAACTGCCGTTGCCCGGTCATGGTTTGCCCACACGGGTCGGCCTGCATGTTGGCGATGTGTTGCTGGGGCCGGTCGGGGCGCTCGACCATTACGAATATCGCGCCATCGGCGACGCCGTGAACACGGCCAGTCGTATCGAGCAGTTGAACAAGCAGCTGGGCACGCGCGCGCTGGCGAGTGAAGCGGTCGTGCGCGGGGTGACAGGCGTCGATTACCGCCTGGTTGGACGCTTCCGCTTGGCCGGAAAGACCGAAGTGTTGGCGATTTACGAGCTGCTGCGCGCGCCACGCCTGGCGCGGCAGCAGTTTTCGTCGGCGCTGGCGGCGCTGGCCTGCGGTGACTCGCGCGAGGCGCGGCGTCTGTTTCATGCCGTGTTGACGGTGGACGCCGGCGACACGGTCGCAGCGTTCTACGTCGGCCTCATCGACAACCAGGGTGATAAGCTGGGTCCGGATGGAGTTATCTCCATGTCCAAGTAGTGATGCTGTTACGTCGCACATGGGAGGGACGGTGAGGCGGTCGGGTTTGGGTCGGGCGGTGTTGATGGTGGCCCTGTTTCTCACGGTAACGGGGACGAAGGTGCAGGCCTGTGAGCGGTGGCTGGCACGTTTGGCCAGTGCCGAAGGGGCGGTACAGGGGCGGCTGGGGGGGGGGGGGGAGGGGGGGGGGCGCCCCCCCCCGGGGGTTCCCCCCCCCCCC
>DQBD01000210.1:0-124 GCA_003526065.1 Gammaproteobacteria bacterium
TCGTCGGCCAGCGCCTTGTCCAGCGTGATGCCCAGCTCGAACGGGATCAGCTTGGCGATCGAGTCGACGAACCCGTACGGCAGGCCCAGCACGCGGCCGACGTCGCGCACCACGGCCTTGGCCG
>DQBD01000210.1:374-2520 GCA_003526065.1 Gammaproteobacteria bacterium
AGGTGATGATCTGCGACACCCGCTCGCGCCCGTAGCGCTCGGCCACGTAGTCGATCACCCGGTCGCGGCCGTCCATGCAGAAGTCGACGTCGAAGTCCGGCAGCGACACGCGCTCGGGATTCAGAAAACGCTCGAACAGCAGGTCGTTGGCCAGCGGGTCCAGGCGGGTGATGCCCAGCGCCCAGGCCACCAGCGAGCCGGCGCCCGAACCGCGCCCGGGGCCGACCGGCACGCCGTTGTCGCGTGCCCAGGCGATGAAATCGGCCACCACCAGGAAGTAGCCCGGAAAACCCATGCGGTTGATGACGTCGAGCTCGATCTGCAGCCGCTGCCAGTACGGCGCCTCGTCGGCCGGCGCACCACGCGCCAGCAGCTGACGCAGGCCGGCCTCGGCCTGGGCCGCCAGGTGCGCCTCGGGCGTGCGGCCGGCCGGTACCGGGAAGGCCGGCAGCATCGGCCGGCCGAGCGTCAGCTCGAGGTTGCAGCGCTGGGCGATGGCAACGGTGTTCTCGAGCGCTTCCGGCAGATCGGCGAACAGCACCGCCATTTCCTGCGCCGTGCGCAGGTACTGCTGCTCGCTGTAGGGGTGCGGCCGGCGCGGGTCGTTGAGCACCCGGCCTTCGGCGATGCACACCCGCGCCTCGTGTGCCTCGAAATCGTCCGCCGACACGAAGCGCACGTCGTTGGTGGCCACCACCGGCACGCCGGCGGCCAGCGCCAGCTCCACCGCGGCGGCGATGTAAGCCTCCTCGCCGGGCCGGCCGGTGCGCGTCAGCTCCAGGTAGTAGCGGTCCGGGAACAGCGCCTGCCAGTCGGCCAGCAGCCGCGCGGCGCGCTCATTGGCGCCGGCCAGCAGCGCCGCGCCGACATCGCCGCCGACGCCGCCGGACAGCGCGATCAGCCCATCGACGTGCCCGGCCAGCCAGTCGCGCTGCAGCCCGGGACGGCCGGCCCGCTGGCCCTCGACATAGGCGCGGCTGAGCAGCCGACACAGGTTCACGTAGCCGGCGTGGTTCTGGCACAGCAGCACCAGCCGGCTGGCGGTCGGCTCGCCCGGCTCCCACAGCGTCACATCGGCGCCGACGATCGGCTTGATGCCGGCCGCCTGGGCCGCCTTGTAGAACTTGACCAGCGCGAACAGGTTGCCGGCGTCGGTCACCGCCACGGCCGGCATGCCGGCGGCGCGCACCGCGTCCACCACCTGACCGACGCGCAGCACGCTGTCGGTCAGCGAGTACTCGCTGTGCAGGGTCAGGTGGACGAAGCCCGCAGACGGCATGAGTGACCGGAGGGTTGAAGAACGGGCGGGCTATTTTAGATTTGAAACACGCCCTGCTTGAGGTTTTTTCGCCGCGACCGCCCGGGCGGGCACCCGGGCGCGCGCCTGGAACACCACGCCCGCGGGGCTGTCAGCCCACGGCCGGTTCAGTGGCCAGCAGCCGGCGCACCGGCCCGAAACTGCGCCGATGACAGGGGCTGGGCCCCAGGGTTGCAAGCGCCGCCAGGTGAACGGCGGTCGGGTAGCCCTTGTGGCGGGCCAGACCATAGCCCGGATGAACGGCATCCAGGGCGTCGAGTTCGGCGTCGCGCGCCACCTTGGCGACGATGGAGGCGGCGCTGATGGCCGGCACGCTGGCGTCGCCGCCGATCACCGGCTCGGCCTGCGGCAACCCGGGCGGGCGGCGGTTGCCGTCCACCAGGATGCGCGTCGGCGCCAGCGCCAGAGCGGCCACCGCCCGCTCCATGGCCAGCAGGCTGGCGTGCAGGATGTTCAGGCGATCGATCTCGTCGACCTCGGCCCGGCCAAGGCCCACCGCCAGCGCCTGCGCGTGGATCTGCGCCGCCAGCGCCTCGCGCCGGTGCGCCTTCAGGGCCTTGGAATCGGCCAGACCGGCAATCGGCCGCGACGGGTCGAGAATCACCGCGGCGGCGATCACCGGCCCGGCCAGCGGCCCGCGACCGACCTCGTCGACACCGGCCAGCAGGACGTTCACGTCCACCCGGCCACCTCCAGCACGGCGTCCGCGGCACGCTCGGCCGGGTCGGTGCCCGGCGGCGGGCGCAGCGCTTCCAGCCGCGCCTGCATGGCGGCGTTGGCGTCCGGCTCGATCGAACAGATCGGAAGTGCACACGTCTGAACTCCAGT
>DQBD01000264.1:0-4966 GCA_003526065.1 Gammaproteobacteria bacterium
GGCGCCTCGCTCACTGAAGCCGCCCATGCTTCCGGATTTTCCGACTCAGCGCATCTGAGCCGCACATGCCGGGAGATGTTCGGCATCAACCCGCAGGCGGTGGCGCGGCATAGCCGCTTCGTTCAAGCGGATCCGCAAAGCAACTCCTAGATTGACCTCGGGACAATAAGGAGGCGATCCATGAACAGGGATTTGCGTGCTGCCTATGATGCAGAAATGTCCATCGCCAAGTCACTCTACCGTGAACGGGATTACGATCGCTGCTTCATGCACCTAGAACGCGCCCATATTCTTGGCCAACGGAACTACATCCCGCATGTCATCAATCACTGGTGGATGCTGAAGGCCGGTTGGCGCAAGAGCGATGCGCGCGAGGTTCTGGGCCAGATCGTGCGTATCGTCGGCTCGGCGGGATCGCTTGTCGGCGCCGTGCCCCTCGGGAACACAGGACGGGCGAATGTCAGCGCCATCAAGCCGATGCCCATTCCAGCCGATCTGGCCCGGTATTTCGATCGCATCAGATGAGATAATTCTCTGCTGTTACCTGAAAGAGTTCGATTGCGTAGATAACGAGAGTGGCGAGAGCGGAGAACGAGAAGAACTGTTCGATGCGGTTGTTGCAGGACATGATGTTTCCTTTCGATGAAAGCGGGGTTTCGAGGTAGGCGTTACGCGAGGACAGTGGCTTGCCTGACCGCTTCGTCCGGCAGGCAGCCGAGATCGGCAAGCGTCCTACGGACGGCGACGTCGAGCGGCGTGTGAGGTTCGTGGCCGAGGAAAGCAATGAGCTTCGAATTGTCGAGGCGCACCGGCTCTTTCCAGAGGTAGCGCATTTCCCGCATCTCCCTGAACGTCTCCACGAAGGGCGAGAGCAGCATTAGCGCGAACCAGGGAAGACGCTTCACCGGCAGGTCGGGATTGCGCGCGGCGTTGCGGACCGCATCCGCTATCTCGATCCCTTGTTCGAGCCAATGACCGCCGAAATGGAAAGCCGCGAAACGGGGCAACTCATCGGCGCGCATAAGAAGCCTCGCCGCCGTCTCCGCCATGTCCGGCAGGTAGGCCCAGTTGTGGCCGACCTTGTGGGGACCGGGATAGACGACCGAGCGGAGCTTCTTCCCCGGCTTTACAAGGCCTTGCGCGAACCAGTTGTTGCCCGCATTGCGGCCGCCGAAAAAATCGCCCGCTCGCAGTATGAGCACGTTCACGCCCTCCTCCGACGCAGCCCGAAGCCGCCGCTCCATCTCGGCGCGAAGATTGCCCTTCCGTGTTTTCGGATTTTGCGGCGCCTCTTCCGGGATGAACGGAAAGGCATCAGGCCCGTAATTGTAGAGCGTCCCGGGAAAAAGGATGCGGGCGCACGCCGCCCTCGCAGCCGCAATCGTGTTGTCGAGCATGGGGACCACCGTCCCCGCCCAGTTGCGGTAGCCGGGAGGGTTCACGGCATGGACGACAAGATCGACGCCTACCGCCGCTTCAAGTACTTCCTCCGCCTTCATGGCGTCCCCGTTCACCCAATCGATGAAAGGCATGTCCGCCATCCGCCGGGCTGCCTGCTTCGGGTTCCTGTGCAGGGCGCGGACCTGCCAGCCGTGGCGATGCAACGCCAGCGCCATTTCGCCGCCGAAGCCGCCCGTCGCGCCTAGAATGAGAGCCGTCGAGGCCATGTTTCCGTCTCCAGTTGCCGTTTCGTTGACTGGAGATTGGGATATTCACGCATGAATATAAATTGGCGAAAATCAATGAATGTGTATACGTTTCTGTATGACAAATACATCGCCCGGGTGGGAACTGTACAGATCCTTTCTAGCGGTCGTCAGGGAGGGAAGCCTTTCCGGCGGCGCTCGCCTGCTCGGCCTTACGCAGCCCACGGTAGGCCGCCACATAGACGCGCTGGAGGCCTCACTGGGCGCGGGCCTCTTCACCCGCTCGCAGGGCGGACTCACGCCGACGGAGCTGGCGCTGGCGCTTGTGCCTCACGCCGAAGCCATGTCCATGGCCGCGGAAGCGTTGCAGCGTGCCGCTTCCGGCGAGGCCGAGGAAGAACGCGGCACTGTGCGCATCACGGCCAGCGAAATGATCGCGACGGAAGTGCTACCCCCTATTCTCGCCCGCTTCCGCGAGGAACATCCGCGCATCGCCATCGAACTCGTGCTGTCGAACCGCACCGACGACCTCATTCGCCGGGATGCGGATATTGCCATCCGCATGATCAGGCCCACGCAATCCTCGCTCGTGGCGCGCAAGGTCGGCGTGCTTGGCCTTGGACTTCACGCCCACAAGAACTTGATTCAGCGCTTCGGCATGCCGGCCAGCGTCGAGGATCTGAAGAACTGTCCGATCATTGGCTTCGACCGGGAATCCTCGATCAGACGCCTCAAATATCTGGGAGGCTTTCCGCTATCCCGGGAACTCTTCGCCTTTCGCTGCGACAGCGACATTGGACAGTTTTCGGCGCTCAAGGCCGGGGTTGGCTTCGGCATGTGCCAATACCCCCTTGCCAAGCGCTATCCCGATCTCGTTCCCGTGCTGCCGGGGGAAATCGAATTCGAGCTCGATGTCTGGATCGTCATGCATGAGGACCTCAAGACGAGCCGTAGGATGCGCCTGATGTTCGACCATCTGGCGGACGACCTGACGGCCTATTGCCGCAAGGGTTGATACGGCTGAGAGCCTTGTTGCCCCTACGGCAACAGGCTAGTGTCCGCGCCTCACATCTGACGGAGTAAGAGAATGTCCGAAGCCATCAAGCTTGGTGCGGCCGACAAGCCGTTTGACCCGTCGCCGGAAGCCTCCGCGCCGTTTTCCTGGGAAGATCCGTTCTACCTGGAAGACCAGCTGACGGAAGACGAGCGCATGGTCCGCGACAGCGCCAAGGCCTATTGCCAGGACAAGCTGATGCCGCGGGTGCGCGAGGCGAACCGCAACGAGGTGTTTCACCGCGAGATCATGAACGAGATGGGCGCGCAGGGCATGCTCGGTCTGACGCTGCCGGAGCAATATGGCTGCGCCGGTCTTTCCTATGTCTGCTACGGCCTCGCCGCGCGCGAGGTGGAGCGGATCGATAGCGGCTATCGCTCGGCGATGAGCGTGCAGTCCTCGCTCGTCATGCATCCGATCTACGCCTATGGCTCGGAAGCGCAGCGCGAGAAATATCTGCCCAAGCTCGCAACCGGCGAATGGGTTGGCTGCTTCGGTCTCACCGAACCGGACCACGGCTCCGACCCCGGCTCGATGAAGACGCGCGCGAAGAAGGTCGATGGCGGCTATGTGCTGAACGGCGCGAAGATGTGGATCACCAATTCGCCGATTGCCGACCTGGCGGTCGTCTGGGCCAAGACCGACGACGATGTTATCCGCGGCTTTGTGGTCGAACGCGGCTTCAAGGGCTTCGAGACGCCGAAGATCGAGGGCAAGTTCTCGCTGCGCGCGTCGATCACCGGCGAGATCGTGCTGAGTGATGTGTTCGTGCCGGCGGAAAACCTGCTGCCGAATGTGGAAGGTCTCAAGGGGCCGTTCGGCTGCCTGAACCGCGCGCGCTACGGCATTGCCTGGGGTGCCATGGGGGCTGCGGAATTCTGCTGGCACCAGGCCCGTCAGTACACGGTGGACCGCAAGCAGTTCGGCCGCCCGCTGGCCGCCTTCCAGGCCATTCAGCAACAGCTGGCCATCCTTGCCGCCGAGGTGGTGGCCGCCGCCGCGGCGGTGGACCACGCCGCCGTATTGGCCGGGCACGGCCCGGCGCCGGACGCCATCGCCGTGGCCAAGGTGCGTTCCGGCAAGGCTGCCGGCATCGCCTGCCGCATTGCCCACCAGGTGCATGGCGCCATGGGGTTCACCCAGGAATACTCGTTGCAGCACGCCACGCGCCGACTGTGGGCCTGGCGTGACGAGGCCGGCAGCGAGGCGGTATGGGCAAGGCGCCTGGGACAACACCTGGCCGCCGCCGGCGCCGACGCGCTGTGGCCACTGACCACAGGCAGCGGCGCTATGGCAGACTGACCGCCGTCCCCAAAAAAACAACGAAAGCCCGGTCTTGCCCTGCGGCCACACGGACGTTCGAGGAGGAGCCGCCGTTGGAACTGAACCTGCGCCTGCTGCTGGAGCGGTCGGCCAAGTATTTCCCGGACAACGAGATCGTCACGCGCCTGCCGGACGCCTCGCTGCATCGCTACGCGTACCGCGATCTCGACGTCCGGGCGAGGCGCCTGGCAAGCCGCCTGGCGGATCTGGGCATCCGGCCGGGCGACCGGGTCGCCACCTTTGCCTGGAACACATACCGCCATTTCGAGCTGTACTTCGCGCTGCCGTGCGCCGGCCGGGTGCTGCACACGGTCAACCTGCGCCTGGCCGACGAGCATGTCGCCTACATCCTGAACCACAGCGAAGACAGCGCCGTGTTCGTGGACCCGGACCTGCTGCCCACCTTCGAGCGCATCGCGGGCGCCCTGAAGACCGTCAAGGCCTTCGTGGTGCTGGCCGACCGGGTGCCGGACACCACGCTGGACAACGTGATCGCCTACGAGGACCTGATTCGCGACGGCGATCCCGGGTTCGCGTTCCAGGAACTGCCCGAGCGCACCCCGGCCGGCATGTGCTACACGTCGGCGACCACCGGCATGCCCAAGGGCGTGATCTACACCCACCGCGACATCTACCTGCACACCCTCACCGAGTGCCTGGGCGACGTGCTCGACATCCGCGAGCGCGACACCCTGCTGCCGGTGGTGCCCATGTTCCACGCCAACGCCTGGGGCCTGCCGTTCGCCGCCGCCTGCATGGGCGCCAAGGTGGTGCTGCCCGGCGAACGGCCACACGCTCCCGCCATCCTCGACCTGATGCAGGCCGAACGCGTCACGTTCGCGGCGGCGGCGGTCAGCATCGGCATCGACATGATCACCGAACTCAAGCGCCAGCGGCGCGACCTGTCCAGCGTGCGCGCCATCATGCTGGGCGGCTCCGCCAC
>DQBD01000264.1:5135-11340 GCA_003526065.1 Gammaproteobacteria bacterium
CCGGCGGCGGTGATGGAGTACTTCCTCGACGAACATGACATCCCGATCGTCACCGCCTGGGGGTCCACCGAAATGACCCCGCTGGCCACCTGCACGCATATCCGCCGCGGCGAGCTCGCCCGGCCCCGGCGCGAACACATCCCCACCCGCATTCGCCAGGGCATCCCCTGCCCTGGCACCGAACTGAGGGTGCTGGACGACCAGGGCCGCGACGTGCCGTGGAACGACGAGGCCATCGGCGAGATTCATGTGCGCACGCCGTGGAGCGCCACCGAGTATTACCGTGACGCGCGCACCACCGACGGTTTCGTCGACGGCTTCTGGAAGAGCGGTGACATGTCGGCGGTGGACGCCAACGGCGTGCTGCGGCTGGTCGACCGTGCCAAGGACCTGATCAAGAGCGGCGGCGAATGGATCTCGTCGGTCGACCTCGAAAACGCCTTGATGGCGCACCCCCAGGTACGCGAAGCCGCAGTGGTGGCGGCGCCGGACACCAAGTGGCTGGAGCGCCCCTGTGCCTATGTGGTGGCCGAGCCCGGTGCCGAACTGGACGGCAACGCGCTTCGCGCGTGGCTGGAACCGCGCTTCGCCCGATGGTGGCTGCCCGACCACTACCTGCTGGTCGACAGCATCCCCAAGACCGGGGTCGGCAAGATCAACAAGCGCGCCCTGCGTGAACAGGTCGAGCGGGACCTGGGCACGCGCGCCTGACCGGGCCACGTTTCACAACGAGGAGAAACCATGCGCGGCATCACCATTCGCCCCCTGCATCACGGCAACATGCATGTGGATCTCGAACTGCTGGTCACCGGCCACCCGGAGCTGATGCTGACCAAGTCACAGCCAAAAAAGAACAAGGTCTGGTGCGAGGTGCCGTCGCTGACCTTCCTGATCGACCACCCGGACGGGCGCATCCTGTTCGACGCCGCCATCCACCGCCACTGGGAGGATCAGTGGCTGCCGGAATACAAGGAACTGGCGCCGTACGACGACTACACCGAGGAACAGCTGCTGGAGAACACGCTCAAGCGCCACAAGCTCGGCCCGGAGGACATCGACTACGTGTTCCTGAGCCACCTGCACGTGGACCACGCCGGCAACGCCAAGCTGTGGAACACCTGCCCATCCACCCGGGTGCTGGTGCATCAGGACGAGTACGCCGCGGCGGCCAACATGCCCAGGGACGAACATTTCTTCCTGCGCTGCGACTACGACGTGCCGGGCGTGAACTTCTGCACCCTGTCCGGCGACAACGAAATCCTGAAGGACGTGCACGCCATCAGCGTGCCGGGGCATACCGCCGGCACCATGGCGCTGATGGTGCATCTGGAGCATGCCGGCACGGTCATCCTGACCTCCGATGCCTGCTACCGGAAGGACAGCTACGACTACGAGGTCGGATCCATCATCTCCAACGACCTGATCCGCTGGAAGCAGTCACTGCACAAGATCAAGATGCTGGCCCGGGCGCACAACGCCTGTGTGATGCCCGGCCACGACCACACCCTGTGCCACGAGGGTGAAACCCCGCTGCGCGACGAGCCGAAGCTGCGCGTGGAGGGGACCTACGACTGAGCCGCAAGGAAGCAAGCCGGTCCCGTTGTTCTATTTATTACAGCTAAGAGGAAGGAGCCGTGAAGTTCATCTTGTTTTACCTGCCCTCGGTCGGCACCGTCAGCCAGACGCAAAAAGGCATGGCCGGGCAGAACTCCCAGAACTACCAGAACATGCTCTGGCAGCTGTCCGAGCAGATCAAGTTCGCCGACAAGGCCGGGTTCTGGGGCGCCGCCTTCACGGAGCACCACTTCCACATCGAGGGCATCGAACAGTCCAACAACCCCATCCTGCTGGGCCTGTACTTCGGCCTGCAGACCACGCGCATCCGCATGGGGCAGATGGCCAACGTCATCCCCTTCCACAACCCGCTGCGCCTGGCCGAGGACATCGCCATGCTCGACCAGATGCTGCAGGGACGCACGTTCTTCGGCATCGCCCGCGGCTACCAGAAGCGCTGGGCCGACGTGCTCGGCCAGACGTACGGGGTCGGCGGCACCATGTCGGACAAGTCCGAGGTGGACCAGAAGAACCGGCGGCTGTTCCTGGAGCACTACGAAATCATCAAGAAGGCCTGGACCAGCGACGTGTTCAGCCACACGTCCGAGCACTGGACCATTCCGCCCGAGGGGCTCAAGTTCAACCACTCGGTGGTCAACCGCTTCGGCAAGGGCCAGACCGAGGACGGCATCATCACCGAGATCGGCATCGCCCCCAAGCCGTTCCAGCGACCGCACCCGCCCATTTTCCAGCCGTTCTCGTTCAGTGAGGACACGTTCCGCTTCTGCGCCCGCGAGGGCATCGCGCCGTTCGCGCTGGCGACCGACGACGACACGCTCAGCGACCTGTTCCGCGCCTATCAGGAAGAAGCCGCCGCCGCCGGGCGCGACTACGCGCTTGGTCAGAACATCGGCATCTTTCGGGACACGCTGGTGCTCGAGGACGCCGCCGAGGCCCACAAGTACGCCGCCATGGGCAACGGCTTCGTGTGGCCGGCCTGGTTCGCGCCGATCGGCTTCAACGAGGCCTTCCGCAAGAAAGGCGAGACCGGCCGCATCGGGCCCGAGTGCGACTACAACTACCTGGTCGAGAAAGGCTTCGAGTTCGTCGGCAACCCGGACCAGGTCAACCGGCAGATCGAGAACATGGTCAAGAAGCACAACCCCGAGTACTTCCTGATGTGGCAGTACCCCGGCCCGATCCCGCACCACATCCAGATGCGCAACCTCGAACTGTGGGCCACCGAGATCCTGCCGAACTGGAACGACTGACCGCGCCCCGTTAGCGGGCCCGGGGCCGCGCCGGTGGTGCTTCCGGCGCGGCCTTGGCGTGTCTTGGCACCTCGGGCGCCGGCCCTGTTAAGCTGCCCGCCCCCGGGTTCCAGCACAGACGGGCATGGCCGTGAACTGGCAGTCCTTCGCACCGGTCTTCGTGACCATCTTCCTGGCCGAAATCGGCGACAAGACCCAGCTGGCCACGGTGCTGTTTGCCGCCGACGGCAAGGCCAGCCGCTGGCTGGTGTTCGCCGCCGCTGCCAGCGCGCTGGTGCTGGCGGCCGGCATCGGGGTGCTGGTCGGTAGCCAGCTGGAACGCATCGTGTCGCCGGCCACGCTCAAGCGCGTGGCGGGCATTGGCTTCATCGCCATCGGCCTGTGGACACTGCTGTCGCGCTGAGCGCGCCGGCAGCGTCCGCCTACCGGCCCGCCAGAGGCCACCGGCTCAAATGGGATACGCCACGTAGCGCGGCAGGACGTTGGTGTCGAGCACGGCCCGGCGACTGCGAAAACGCGCCTCGCCGTTGACCACCACCTCGTCCACGTACGTGCCGGTGGCGAGCACGCCGGTGCGACCGGTGTCGGCGGGCGTGTAGTTGACGGTGAAGTGCGTTTCCACGCGGTACGTCGCCGGCCCCAGAAGCTGGATGTCCACCAGTTGCGTGAAATGGCGCGGCTGGTAATGCTCGACCGCGTCCGGCTGGATCTTGGTCACCTGCGTGACGCGATCCTGCAGGCGCTCGTAGCAGTCGTCCAGCATGTAGCCGATCGGCAGT
Source organism: Gammaproteobacteria bacterium (assembly GCA_003526065.1). The sequence goes on from DQBD01000264.1 coordinate 8,740, forward strand.
CCCCGGTCCTCGTTTTCCTTGGCGATGCACACGTACGAGCCGGGCGTGTCGAAGGTGGCCAGCCAGCCGGGCATGTCGCGCCGGTCGAGCGCCCGGATGTAGGTGAGGTTCAGCCGCTCGATGGCGTCGCGCACCGTGCTGTCGATGCCGTTCATGCCTTGGCCCTCCGGAAGCCCATGCGTTTGCGGTAGTGCTCCCAGCGCGGGAGGTTGCCGGATTCGTCGTTCTGCTTGACGTTGAACGCGAGCTTGTACTCGTCGGTCACGCCCTTCTGGAAGATGGCGTTGCCCGGCGAGCGGTTGCCCAGATCGATGCGCGTGAAGATGGCGGCATCCTCCAGGCTGATGAGCCCGCTCGGCCCCAGCAGGTTGGCGGACTGGCGCGTGCGGTGCGCCAGCAGCTCCGGGCTGTCGTCGTCGCGGGCGAAATACGCGTAGTGCACCTCGACCCCGCGCTGCCCCTTGGGAAAGGCATAGCGGATGTTCAGCATGTCCATGTGCTTGGTGAACACGGTCACCGGAAAGGTGCTGACCACGATCGAACCCTTGCTGTCCGGGTCGCCCTTGAACTGCACGATGGAGCTGTCCTCGAGCGCGTCGATCTTGCTCGGGATCGTCAGCTCGGAATCGAAGGCCAGGTGGCCGTTCTCGGTAACGATCTGCTCGCCCTTGCCGCCCTGCCAGCCCATCAGCTTGAACGCCAGGTGCAGCAGCGGCGCGTGGTAGCCGTCGTTATCGACATAGGCCTTCCAGTTACAGTCGTAGTGGACCTTCTGGTAGCCGAGCAGCTTGAGGCCGTGGCCGCTGCCGAGCACCCGCGACAACGGGTCGGCCACCGCCCCGGTCATATAGGTGAGCAGGTCCGGCGTTTTGTCACTCATGGTGACGAAATACAGCTCGTTGAACGCCTCGGCGCGCAGTTCCTTCAGGCCGAACTTCTCCTTGCTGAAACTCGGCGAGAACTCATGGCTGTTCGGACACCCCACCAGCGCCCCCTCGCGGCTGAACAGCCAGCGGTGATAGGGGCATTCGAAGTCGGCCTTGTTGCCGGCGTTGTCGGTGACCAGCGCGGCACCACGGTGGGCGCAGGCGTTGTGGAACACACGAATCCTGCCGTCGTCGCCGTGCACCGCGAAGATCGGCATCTCGCCGATGAAGGCGGCCTTGTAGTCACCGGGGTTCGGCACCTCGGCGCGGTGCACGATGGGGTGCCACTCCTCGCCGTAGAAGATGTTGTCGAGTTCCAGCCGCCACAGGCTGGGCTCCTCGAACACGGCCTTGGGAATCTCGTTGTACTTGGCCGGCCACTCCATGACGGTGTCCGGCAGGTTGATGTTGGCGGTCATCGGTGTGACTCCTCCTCCACACGAGGAAAAAATGCGGCCCCGCAACGGGACGCACGATCCTAGGCCGGGCGCCGCGCCGTCATCGTGACGTCCGTCAAGAAGAACGGTCACCCTTCCGCCTGCCGGACGCCACCGGACTGCTGCCCTCCGTGCCGTCTCGCCGGCACTGGCCTTATACTTACGGACTTCACGATCGGGCTCGCTGCTGCCGTCCACCGGCACGCCCTTCGGCCTGCGCCGAAGACTGACCGGTCGGTCGGTCCAGGCGACTGTGCGCCCCTCTCAAGGAGTACCCATGCTGGGAAATCACACCGCAATTCGCGCCACCGTTGCCGGGGCGCTGCTGGCCACGCTCGCCGCCTGCGGTCAATCCACGCCCGAAAACGGCCAGCGACCGGCGCCGGAAGTCGGCGTGGTCGAGATTCAGCCGCAGCGGTTCGAGTTGATTGTGGAGCTGCCGGGACGCACCGCCGCCTACCGCGTGGCCGAAGTGCGGCCACAGGTCAGCGGCATTCTTCAGAAACGCCTGTTCGAGGAAGGCGCCGCCGTCAAGGCGGGCCAGGCGCTGTACCAGATCGACGCCGCCCCGTACCGGGCCGCCGTGCAACAGGCCGAGGCAGAACTGGCCCGTGCCCGTGCCAACGCAGAGGTGGCGCGCCTGAAGGCCGAACGGTTTGCGCCGCTGGCCAAGGCCGGCGCCGTCCCCAAACAGGACAACGACGACGTACAAGCGGCTTACCGCCAGGCCCAGGCACAGGTCCAGGCGGCTCGCGCCGCCCTGGACAGCGCACGCATCGACCTCGAGTACACCCGGATCGTGTCGCCCATCGACGGCGTGATCAGCGAGTCGTTCTTGACCGAGGGCGCCCTGGTGACCATGAACCAGGCCCAGATACTGGCCCGGGTCACGCAGCTCGACCCCATCTACGTCGACATCCAGCGGCCGACCGCCGAGATGCTGCGCCTGCGGCGCGAGTTCGAGGCCGGGCATCTCGAGCGCAGCAGCCCCGACAGCGCACGTCTGGACTTGCTGCTGGAGGATGGCGGCAGGTACCCGCGCGCCGGCGCCCTCAAGTTCTCGGGCGTCACCGTGGATCAGGGCACCGGCTCGGTGACGTTGCGCGCCACCTTCCCCAACCCCGACCAGCAACTACTGCCGGGGATGTATGTGCGCGGACGCCTGCTTGAGGGTGTCGACCCAGCCGCGTTGCTGGTGCCGCAACGCGCCGTGACACGTGATGCCGAAGGCAACGCCA
>DQBD01000264.1:11649-11794 GCA_003526065.1 Gammaproteobacteria bacterium
TGGAGCTGCGACGCATCCATCCCCGCCGCGCCGCCGGCGACGCCTGGCTGATCGGCGACGGACTGGTGCCCGGGGACCGCGTGGTGGTGAGCGGCCCGCTGCGCCTGGCGCCGGGCATGCCGGTCAAGCCGGTGCCGGCCACCGC
>DQBD01000264.1:12120-15347 GCA_003526065.1 Gammaproteobacteria bacterium
TTCTTCATCGACCGGCCGATCTTTGCGTGGGTGATTGCCATCACCATCATGCTCGCCGGCGCACTGGCCATCACCACCCTGCCGATCGAAAGCTACCCGGATGTCGCCCCGCCGGGCGTACAGATCCGCGCCGCCTATCCCGGCGCCTCGGCGCAGATTCTCGACACCACGGTCACGCAGGTGATCGAGCAGAAGATGGTCGGCCTCGACGGCCTGCTGTACATCGCCTCCGAAAGCAACATCACCGGCGACGCGCAGATCACCCTCACCTTCGAGGCCGGCACCGACCCCGACATCGCCCAGGTGCAGGTACAGAACAAGCTGCGCGCGGCTGAGCCGCTGCTGCCCGAGGAAGTCACGCAACAGGGGGTGCAGGTCAACAAGGTCAGCCAGACCTATCTGATGGTGTTGGCCTTCGTGTCCGAGGATGGCCGCCTGGGCATCGCCGACCTGGCCGACTACATCGCCGCGCACGTGCAGGAGCCGCTCGGCCGCATCGATGGCGTCGGTGACGTCCTGCTGTTCGGCGCCCAGCATGCCATGCGCATCTGGCTGAACCCGGACCGCCTGGCCCAGTACGGCCTGACCGTGTCCGACGTGAACGCCGCCATCCGCGTCCAGAACACCCAGGTGGCCGGTGGCCAGCTGGGCGGCCTGCCGGCGGTACCCGGCCAGCAGCTGAATGCCAGCGTGCTGGCCCAAAGCCGGCTGCAGACACCCGAGCAGTTCGGCGACATCCTGCTCAAGGTGCAACCGGACGGCGCACAAATTCGCCTGCGGGACGTGGCACGCATCCACATCGGCAGCGAGAACTACGCGTTCCGCAACATCTACAGCGGCATGCCGGCAGCAGGCATCGGCATCGTGCCCGCCCCCGGCGCCAACGCACTGGAAACCGCCAGGCAGATACGCGCGCGCCTGGCCGAGCTCGAACCCAACTTCCCGCCCGGGGTGGTGGTGCGCTACGCCGAGGACAGCACGCCGTTCGTGAGCACCGCCATCCGCGAGGTGGTGATGACGCTCATCGAGGCGGTCGGCCTGGTGTTCCTGGTGATGCTGCTGTTCCTGCAGAACCTGCGCGCCACGCTCATTCCCACCCTCGCCGTGCCGGTGGTGCTGCTGGGAACGTTCGGCATCATCGCCGTGGCCGGCTTCTCCATCAACATGCTGACCATGTTCAGCCTGGTGCTGGCCATCGGGCTGCTGGTGGACGACGCCATCGTGGTGGTCGAGAACGTCGAGCGTGTCATGCACGAGGAGAACCTCGACGCCCGCTCGGCCACACGCAAGTCCATGCGCCAGATCACCGGCGCGTTGATCGGCATCGCGCTGGTCCTGTCGGCGGTGTTCATCCCGATGGCCTTCTTCCCGGGCACCACCGGCGCCATCTACCGCCAGTTCTCGCTCACCATTGCGTCTGCCATGGCCCTGTCGGTGCTGGTGGCGCTGGTGTTCACGCCCTCACTGTGTGCCACGCTGCTGAAACCCAAGCCGCACGGCCCGCAGCGCCGCGGCCCCCTGGGTGCCTTCCGGCGCGGCCTGGAAGCAACCACCAAGGGCTACGTCGGCGCGGTCGGCTACATGGCCCGCCGCATTCCGCGTTTCCTGCTGGTCTACGTGCTGATCGTCGGCGCACTCGGGCTGCTGTTCCTGCGACTGCCCGGGGGCTTCCTCCCGGACGAGGACCAGGGCACGCTGTATGCCAACGTGCTGCTGCCGCCGGGCGCCACCAACGAGCGCACCGCCGAAGTCATCGAGAAGGTCGGCCGTTACTTCTACGAAACCGAGAAAGACATCGTATTCGGCGCCATGAATGTCTATGGCTTCAGCTTCGGCGGCCGTGGACAGAACGTTGGGTTGGTATTCGTCAACCTCCGGGACTGGGACGAGCGTCCGAATCCCGAAGACAGCGCCCAGGCTTTGGCAGCGCGTGCCAGCAGGGCATTCGCTGCCATGATCAAGGATGGCCTGGCCTTTGCCTTTTCGCCGCCGGCCGTGCGCGCCCTGGGCCGTTCGTCGGGTTTCGACCTGCAGCTGCAGGACCGCGCCGGTCTCGGCCACGACGCGCTCATTGCCGCCCGCAACCAACTCCTGGGCATGGCAGCGCAAAGCCCGGTGCTGGCCAACGTGCGCCCCAACGGGCTCGAAGACGCGCCGCAGTACCGCCTGCACATCGACCAACCCAAGGCGCGCGCGCTCGGCCTGTCGCTGGCCGACATCAACCAGACGCTCGGCACCGCCTGGGGCTCCACCTACGTCAACGACTTCATCGAGGAAGGCCGCACCAAGAAGGTCTTCGTACAGGGCGACGCCCCGTATCGCATGCTGCCGGAGGACCTCGATCGCTGGTACGTGCGCAACACCGATGGCGAGATGGTGCCGTTCAGCGCCTTCTCGAGTGCGCAGTGGACCCGCGGGTCACCACGCCTGGAACGCTTCAACGGCGTGCCGTCGGTCAACATACTGGGTCAGGCAGCGCCCGGCCACAGCTCCGGCGAGGCCATGGCAGAGATCGAGCGCATCGCCAGCCAACTGCCGCCGGGCATCGGCTACGCCTGGTCAGGGCTCTCCTACCAGCAAAAGCAGGCAGGCTCCCAAGCCCCGGCGCTGTATGCCATCTCGGCCATTGTGGTGTTTCTGGCGCTCGCGGCCCTGTACGAGAGCTGGTCGGTACCGTTTGCGGTGATGCTGGTGGTACCGCTGGGCCTGCTGGGCGCCGTGCTGGCGGCGCTGACACGCGGACTGAACAACGACGTGTTCTTCCAGGTCGGCCTGCTGACCACCATGGGCCTGACGTCCAAGAACGCCATCCTCATCGTCGAGTTCGCCCACACACTGCACATCCAGCAAGGCAGAAAACTGCTCGACGCGGTCCTGGAGGCGGCGCGTATCCGGCTGCGGCCGATCCTGATGACGTCGATGGCCTTCATGCTCGGCGTGTCACCGCTGGCCATCGCGACAGGTGCCGGCAGCGCCTCACGCATCGCCATCGGCACCGGCGTCATCGGCGGGATGATGACGGCTCTGCTGTTGGCGACACTCTTCATCCCGATGTTCTATGTGCTGGTACAGCGCCTGGTGGGCCGCGCACCCGTGCGCCCGCGACCGAGTGCCAACACGGGCGTATGAACCGGGAGGCGGCGGCCGGGCAACGGCCGCCGCACAAACGACAACGCCGCGACAAGCGCGGCGTTGAACAAGCCGTTGCGGCCGGCCCGCGGGCCGGC
>DQBD01000264.1:15552-15931 GCA_003526065.1 Gammaproteobacteria bacterium
GCCGGCCCGCGGGCCGGCCGCAGCGTTGACGGTTACAGGCCCATCGCCTTCTTGACGGTGATACCCAGATCCGCCGGCGAGCGGGCGATGTGCACCCCCGCCTTCTCCATGGCGCGGAACTTGTCTTCCGCCGTACCCTTGCCACCGGCGATGATGGCACCGGCGTGGCCCATGCGCTTGCCGGCCGGCGCCGTGGCGCCGGCGATGAAGCCGACCACCGGCTTCTTCACCTCGGCAGCGATGTATTCAGCGGCCTCTTCCTCGGCGCTGCCGCCGATCTCGCCCACCATCACGATGCACTCGGTCTGCGGGTCGTCCTTGAACAGGCGCAGCGCGTCGATGAAGCTGGTGCCCGGAATCGGGTCGCCGCCGATGCCGA
>DQBD01000248.1:0-2572 GCA_003526065.1 Gammaproteobacteria bacterium
GGCTGCTGCGCCGCGCCTGCGGGCGTGCCGCGCGGCAGTACGAGGCCGGCGCGGTGCTGCAGAAAGCTGTCCTGGCGCATTGCCTGGAGCGGCTGGACCTGGTGCGTCTGACGCCGCAGGTGATCGTGGACCTTGGCAGCGGTCCCGGCCTGGCCGGGCGTGCGTTGCGCAAGCGCTACCGTGGTGCGCGGGTGTTCAGCGTCGACTTCGCGCTCGACATGGTGCGCCACGCGCAGCGTCGACGCGGGTGGTGGAAGCGGCGCGACGGCATCTGTGCCGACGCGCAGGCGCTGCCGCTGGCCGATGCCAGCGTCGATCTGGTGTTCAGCAACCTGTGTCTTTACCTGTGCGAGGCGCCCGGCGCGGTGTTGCGCGAGGCCTGGCGCGTGTTGCGGCCGGGCGGGTTGTTCATGTTCACCAGTCTTGGGCCGGATACCCTGGGCGAACTGCGCGCGGCCTGGCAGGGCGTGGACGCGTATCCCCACGTGATGGAATTCGTGGACATGCACGATGTCGGTGACGCGCTCGGCCGTGCCGGTTTCGAGAATCCGGTGCTCGACGTGGAGCGGTTCTGCCTCACGTACCCGGACCTGGACGGCCTGCTGGCCGACCTGCGGCGCGGTGGCGTTCCTAACCTCACGGCGGCGCGCCGGCGCGGCCTGACCGGTCGCCGGGACTGGGCCGCGCTGCGTGCCGCCTACGAAAGTCGGCGTGTCGACGGACGCTTGCCGGCGACCGCCGAGGTGGTTCACGCCCATGCCTGGAAGCCACTGGCCAGCACACCGCCGCGCACCGACGACGCGCGGCCTTTGTTGTTTCATCCACCCCGTACAAGCCGATGACTGATGCCTGGTTCATTACCGGTACCGACACCGGTGCTGGCAAGACGCTGGCCGCCGCCGCTCTGGTCGCGGCGCTGCGGGCGCAGGGCCGGCGTGTGGCCGGCATGAAGCCGATCGCCAGTGGTTGCGAGGACACGGCGGATGGCTGGCGCAACGACGATGCCGTCGCCCTGGCCGCTGCCAGTGGCCTGGATGTGCCGTACGCGTTGATCAACCCGTACGCGTTTCCGGCCCCGGTGGCGCCGCATCTGGCGGCCGAGGACGCCGGGGTGGACATTGATTTCAACCGCATCGGGCAGGCGCTGGACGCCCTGCGGGCGCAGGCCGATGCCGTGGTGGTGGAGGGCGTCGGCGGCTGGCGGGTGCCGCTGGGTCAGGCCGGCGACGTGGCCGATCTGGCCTGTCATCTCGCCCTGCCGGTCGTGCTGGTGGTCGGGCTGCGTCTGGGATGTCTGAACCATGCGCTGCTGACCGCCGCCGACATCGGCCGGACCGGTGCCCGGCTGGTCGGCTGGGTGGGCAGTGCCGTGCAGCCGGATTTCGAACTGGCCGGCCGCAACATCGACACCCTGCGCCGCCGGCTGCCGGTGCCGTGTCTTGGGATATTGCCCCATGCGCCGGGCGCAGCGCCCGAACAGCTGGCGCAGCAACTGGATATCCAGGTCCTGATCGGTGCGCCCCCGGGCGCTTGACGGGCGTCAAGAAACGCGCGGCGCCTGTTTGTCGGCTTGTCAGGGAACGGCCTGAAAGGTAGTATTCGCGCGGCTTTTTGTCGCACCCGACGGCGTTTCAGGCGCGGCTGGAGGTGACGGTGGCGCTTGAAGTGACGCGGACGGGGCTCGGCCACTGGCGTTGCGAGCTGCGTCCGAATCGCTCGCAGAGTTGGGCTGAAACCAAGCGCTTCTTCTACGTGCTGGCAGCCGTCAGCAGCCTGATCGCTGGCGGCTTCGCGTGGCATGGGCTTTGGTGGGTGGCGCCGTTCAGTGGCCTGGAAGTGGCTGCGGTCGGCGTTGGCCTGTACTGCTGTTCGCGCGCCACGTATCGGCGGCAGGTGATCCTTGTCAGCCGGGAGCGGCTGGTGGTGGTGCGTACTGGCGGTCGGCGGGACGATTTCCAGAGAGCCTGGGCGTGTACCCGCTGGCGGCCGGACGGTTCTGCCGCCGGGATGCTGCAGATCGGCTCACACGGCCGGTTTGTGGATGTGGGGGAATTTTTGAGTGGCGCCGAGCGGCGCCGGTTGGCCGACACACTGGGCAGCGCGCTCCGGCGGGCTGCCACACCTGAACATGAGGCTGCATGGCCTGGCGACGGTTTGAACAGGGAGATGGGTTTTTGAACATGGCACTCCAGAAGAATCGGCTGATGCGCGGCTTATTGGCGTTGAGCGCCGGTGGCTTGTGCGCCGGTACGGCGCAGGCCGGTTACGAGATGAACCTCGTGCGCGGGGTTACCGATGCCAGCCGTACCGCCTATGACCTGCACATGATTTCGCTGTGGGTCTGCGTGGTCATTGGCGTGGTGGTGTTCGGCGCCATGTTTTATGCGCTGTTCGCGTTTCGCAAGTCGCGCGGCGCGGTGGCGGCCAATTTCCATGAGAACACCACGGTTGAGGTGATCTGGACGGCCATTCCCGTGCTGATTCTGATCGCCATGGCGGCGCCCGCGACCAAGGCACTGCTGACCCTGGAAGACACGTCCAATTCAGAGTTGACCATCAAGGTCACCGGCTA
>DQBD01000248.1:2778-8482 GCA_003526065.1 Gammaproteobacteria bacterium
CAGTGGCGCTGGCAGTACGAATACATCGATCAGGACGTCAGCTTCTTCAGCAACCTGGCGGCCAGCAGCCGTGACGCGGTCAAGGCCAATCCGGCGGCGGTGGAGAACTACCTGCTCGAGGTGGACGAACCGCTGGTGGTGCCGGTCGACACCCGCATCCGTTTCGTGTTCACGTCCAATGACGTGATCCACTCCTGGTGGGTGCCGGCGCTGGGGTGGAAGCAGGACACGGTGCCCGGTTTCATCAGCGATGCCTGGACCAGCATTCCCGAGCCGGGCGTGTATCGCGGTCAGTGCGCCGAGCTGTGCGGCAAGGACCACGGCTTCATGCCGATCGTCGTAGAGGCCAAGACCCAGGAGGACTACGACGCCTGGCTGGAGACCAAGAAAGCGGAGGCCGAGGCGGCCAAGAGCGGCGCCGATCGCGAGTGGACCATGGACGAGCTGGTTGAGCGCGGCAAAGAGGTTTACGGTACCTATTGCGTGGCCTGCCACCAGGCCAATGGCCAGGGCATCCCGCCGGCGTTCCCGTCGCTGGTCGGTGCCCCCCTGACGACCGGCCCGATCGAGGGGCATGTCGACATCGTGCTCAACGGCAAGGCCGGCACGGCCATGCAGGCGTTCGCCGGGCAGCTCAATGATGTCGATCTGGCGGCAGTGATCACCTATGAGCGCAATGCCTTCGGCAACACCATGGGCGACCTGGTGCAGCCTTCGCAGATCAAGGCGGCGCGCTGAGCCGCGGCCCCTGCAAGCAACGTAACGAGACCACGTTCGGAGAACACGGCATGGCTACTGTGGCCCACGAAGTCGATCATCATCACGGCCCGGCGCGCGGCTTGAGCCGCTGGTTGTTCACCACCAATCACAAGGACATCGGCAGCCTGTACCTGTGGCTGGCGCTGATCATGTTCCTGACCGGCGGCGCGCTGGCCATGATGATCCGCGCCGAGCTGTTCCAGCCCGGCCTGCAGCTGGTCGAGCCGGAGATGTTCAACCGCCTGACCACCATGCACGGTCTGATCATGGTGTTCGGTGCGGTGATGCCGGCGTGGACCGGTTTCGCCAACTGGATGATCCCGCTGATGGTCGGGGCGCCGGACATGGCCTTGCCGCGCATGAACAACTGGAGCTTCTGGCTGCTGCCGTTCGCGTTCGCGCTGTTGCTGAGCACCTGGTTCATGGAGGGCGGCGCGCCGGCCTTCGGCTGGACGTTCTATGCGCCGCTGTCGACCACCTTCGCACCGGACACGACCGACGTCTTCATCTTCGCCGTCCACCTGATGGGCATCTCGTCCATCATGGGTGCCATCAACGTCATCGCCACCGTGCTGAACATGCGCGCGCCCGGCATGACGCTGATGAAGATGCCGCTGTTCTGCTGGACCTGGCTGGTGACGGCGTTCCTGCTGATCGCGGTCATGCCGGTGTTGGCCGGCGCGGTGACCATGATGCTGACGGACCGTCATTTCGGCACCAGCTTCTTCAGCGCCGCCGGCGGCGGTGACCCGGTGTTGTTCCAGCATATCTTCTGGTTCTTCGGGCACCCCGAGGTGTACATCATGATCCTGCCGTCGTTCGGCGTGGTGTCGGAGATCATCCCGACCTTCGCCCGCAAGCAGATCTTCGGTTACGCCTCGATGGTGTACGCCATCTCGGCCATCGCGTTCCTGTCGTTCATCGTCTGGGCGCACCACATGTTCACCACCGGCATGCCGGTGGCGGGCGAGATCTACTTCATGTACGCCACCATGCTGATCGCGGTGCCGACCGGCGTGAAGGTGTTCAACTGGGTCGCCACCATGTGGCGCGGCTCGATTACCTTCGAGACGCCCATGCTGTTCGCGATCGCCTTCGTGTTCCTGTTCACCATCGGTGGTTTCTCGGGACTGATGCTGGCCATCGGCCCGGCCGACATGCAGTACCACGACACCTATTTCGTGGTGGCGCACTTCCATTACGTGCTGGTGCCCGGCGCAATCTTTGCCCTGATGGCCGGTGCCTATTACTGGATTCCGAAGTGGACCGGCAACATGTATGACGAGCGCCTGGGCAAGCTCCACTTCTGGCTGTCGGCGATCTCGGTGAACGTGCTGTTCTTCCCGATGCACTTCGTGGGCCTGCAGGGCATGCCGCGCCGTATCCCGGACTACGCGCTGCAGTTCGCCGACTTCAACCGCATCGCCAGCCTGGGTGGGTTTGCGTTCGGCCTGTCGCAGCTGCTGTTCGTCTACATCATGATCAAGACGGTCCGCGGTGGCGTGAAGGCGACCGACCGGGTATGGGAAGGCTCGCATGGCCTGGAGTGGACGGTGCCGTCGCCGGCGCCCTATCACACCTTTGCCACGGCGCCGGAAATCCGCTGACCGATGGCGCGTCGCCGTGACTCGCAGCGGCCCCGCCGGCGGCCCGTGTGGCCGGTGGTCCTGGTGGTGGCCGCTGCCGCGCTGATGATCTATGTGCTGACCATATACATGCAGATGAGACACGCTCATGGCGGATAGTCAGGCGTCTGTTGGACGCACCGTTCGGCGCCTGGTGCTGGCGGTGGTGCTGATGTTCGGGTTCGGCTTCGCACTGGTGCCGCTGTACGACGTGTTCTGCGAGGTGACGGGCATCAACGGCAAGTCGGCGGCGTTGCTTGGCGGCGCGCCGGCTACCTCGGGGCCGCTCGATGCCGCGCAGTCGCGCGAGGTGACGGTTGAGTTCGTCGCGAACACCAATGGCAACCTGCCATGGGACTTTCGCCCGACCGTGCCGCGCATGAAAGTGCGGGTGGGCGAGATGGCGAAGACGATGTACGTCGCGCACAACCGGGCCGATCACTCGGTGGTCGGGCAGGCCATTCCCAGCGTGGCGCCGGGGGCGGCGGCGCGGCATCTGCACAAACTCGAGTGTTTCTGCTTTACCGAGCAGACGCTTGCGGCGCATGAGCGCAAGGACATGGAAGTGCGTTTCCGTGTCGATCCGCAGCTTCCCGACAACGTACACACACTGACGTTGTCGTACACGTTCTTCGATTTGAACAAGGGCATGGACGGCGGGTCGCACGCCGGCCATGCGCCTGCCGCCGGCTCCTGAGCCGGCTTCGATTCCACGGGAGGGTATTCAGTAATGGCTCAGGCAAGCGGCGGATATTACGTACCGGAGCAGACGCGGTGGCCGATCGTCGGCTCGGTGGCGCTGACAACGATGGTGATCGGCGGCATCAACATGCTGCACGGGCACGGCGCCGGTAAGTACGTGCTGCTGGCGGGCACCGTACTGTTGCTGGCCATGGTCTTTGGCTGGTTCGGCAACGTCATTCGTGAAAGTCAGGCGGGCTTGAACAACGCCCAGATGGAGCGCTCCTATCGCTGGGGCATGGCCTGGTTCATCGTCTCGGAAGTGTTCTTCTTCGCGGCGTTCTTCGGCGCACTGTTCTACGCGCGGCAGTTGTCGGTGCCGTGGCTGGCGGGCGAGGGTGACGTGATGAAGGCCATCACGCACAGCTTCCTGTGGCCGGATTTCGAAGCGACCTGGCCGCTGTTGACCCCGCCGGCGACCGAGGGTTTCGACATTCCGAAGGCCACCGTTCCGGCCTGGGGCGTGCCGGCGCTGAACACGGCCATCCTGCTGGCCAGTGGCGTCACCCTGACGATTGCCCACTGGGGCCTGCTCAAGAACAAGCGCACGCAGTTAGTGCTGGGACTGGCGGCGACCGTGGCCTTGGGTCTGGTGTTCCTGTACTTCCAGGTCGAGGAGTACGCCCACGCCATGCATGACCTGAATCTCACGCTGGCGTCGGGGATCTACGGGGCAACCTTCTATATGCTGACCGGGTTCCATGGTGCCCACGTCACGCTCGGCACCATCATGCTGATCGTCATCCTGGTCCGCTGCATGAAGGGCCACTTCACGCCAGAGCACCACTTCGGGTTCGAGGCGGTGGCCTGGTACTGGCATTTCGTGGACGTGGTGTGGCTTGGGCTGTTCGTGTTCGTCTACTGGATCTGACCGATCGCCGCTGCGGTGGGTGCAGCCCGCGGTGCTAGAAGGCCGCTGGCAAACCCGCCGAGCAGGATCAGGAACAGGGCGACCGACAGGCCAACCCGCCAGGTCAACGCCCGGGCCATCCGGTGCCGGTCATCCCTGGGCTTCAGCATGGCCAGCGCGGCGGATGCCAGAGAGCCGACGGCGCCGGCCAGCATGGCGATGATGAACAGTTTGGGGAGCATGTCGCGTCCTCGCGCACCTTCGGGCAAACGGTGATTCTATCGGTAGCCCGTAAGGGGCGCAGCGAGGGTGTGTGTCGCTGATGTCGTTTCTTCGCCACCGTTTTCGTCCACGTCGCGCGGCGACGGTGGCGGTGGTCCTCGGCTTGCCGGTGTTGTGCGCCCTGGGGGCGTGGCAAGTGCTGCGCGGCCAGGAGAAGGCGCACACGCTGGCGCTGGCCGAGGCCCACGGCGCGTTGCCCGTGGTCGACCTCGGCGGCCGATCCGACGCCGACCCGGTGGCCGGCCAGCAGCGCGTACGGGTGCGCGGTGTGTTCCTGTCGGACCGGCAGGGGTTGCTCGACAACCAGGTGCGGGACGGCCAGGTCGGTTACGACGTGTTGACCGTGCTGCGCCTCAGTGGGGATGGCGGCCTTGTGCTGGTGGACCGGGGCTGGTTGGCGCGTGGGCCGCGACGCGCCGACGTGCCGCAGTGGCCGACCCAGGACGGGGAGGTGACGGTGACCGGGTATCTGCGTGCGCCGACCGATGTGCCGCTGGTCGACGGGCGGGTCGCCGAGACCCTGGGCGGTTTCTGGGTGGTGTCGGAAATCGACACCCAGCACCTGGGGGCGTACCTGGACCTGCCGCTGTGGCCACGCATTCTGCGGTTGAGCCCCGAGTCGGCGCATGGATTCCGGCGAGACTGGCCTGTGGTCGCGATGGGGCCACAGCGGCATTACGGCTATGCCGTCCAATGGTTCGGGCTGGCCGCTGCCTTGCTGGCGCTGTATGTGATTGCCGGGGTGCGCCGCGCCCGGGCCTTGGAGGACTGACCTTATGCAGACTACGTTGCCGCACGGTCGGCGGCGCGGGCGTCTCACGTTGCTTGCGCTGGCCGCGTTGTTTCTGGGGCCGATGCTGTTCTCGTGGGGCTATCAGAAGCTGGGATTTACCTGGCACCCGGACCCGAGCCTCTCGGGCACGCTGATAGAACCCCCGGTGGAACTGCCGTTGCCGGCGAGCGAGCGCTTGCCGGCCGGGCGCTGGTGGCTGGTGGTGGCCGGTCCGTGCGACGACGCCTGCTGGCAGGCGCTGGTGGACCTGCGGCAGATCTGGCGCTCATTGCCGCGCTTCCAGCAGGCGCTGGGGCGCGTGTACGTGCATCCGGTCGGCCAGGGCCTGGCCGAGGCGCAGCAGGAGCAGATGCCGGCCCTGGTGCAGATGGAGGACACGGACGGCCGGGTGCAGGCGACGTTGTCCGGGTTGGCGCCCGATGCGCGCACCGCCTTTGTACTGGTTGATCCGGGCGGTCTCGCCATGCTGCGCTACGCGCCCGACTACGACGCGCGGGGGGTTCGGGACGACCTCGATCACCTGCTGCGCCGCTTCGTTCCCAACTGACCGGTAGCCGTGTTGAACGCCCCCAACCACACCCATCCCGCCGATCCGCTGCTCCACCTGGTCGCCGTCATGCTGGTGCTGGTGGTCGTCATCCTTGGCGCCTACAC
>DQBD01000248.1:8770-13267 GCA_003526065.1 Gammaproteobacteria bacterium
CCCAGCCATCCCGAGGCGGTGGCGCAGGCGAACGAGACGTATGCGCACCGACCGGTCGAGGCCGGCAAGGCCTGGAAGGAGATGGTGCATCGCTACGCCGCCGGCGTGCTGGGCCTGATGGTGCTGGGGCTGGCGGTGCGGGCATGGCTTCGCCGCAGTGGCCGGATACTCGCCACCGGCACCCTGTTGCTGGTGATCTTTCAGGCGGCCCTTGGCATGTGGACGGTGACACTGCTGCTCAAGCCGGTGGTCGTGATGGCGCATCTGTTGGGCGGGTTTGCGGTGTTGAGTCTGCTGTGGCTGGGATACTTGAATTCCCGCTCGTTCATCCCGCAGCGGCGCACGCCACCGGTGACACTGCGTCGCCTGACCCTGGGCGCGCTGGCGGTGCTGGTGCTGCAGATCGCGCTCGGTGGCTGGACCAGCGCCAACTACGCGGCGCTGGCCTGCCCGACATTCCCCACGTGCATGGGGGAGTGGTGGCCGCCGATGGATATGGCCGAGGGCTTCGTCCTGTGGCGGGGGCTCGGTATCAACTATGAGTTCGGCGTGCTGGACAGTCCGGCGCGCGTCGCGGTGCACATGGCGCACCGGGCCTGGGCCGTGGTGGCGTTGTTGTGCGTGGGCGGTGTTGCCGTGCTGACCGCGCTGCGCGAGCGCGGCGCCCTGCGGGCGGCGGCGCTGGCGGTGCTGGTGCTGCTGCTGGTACAGGTCTGCCTGGGCGTGGCCAACGTGTGGCTGTCGCTGCCCTTGCCGGTGGCGGTGGCACACAACGCGGTGGCCGCGTTACTGTTACTCGCTGTGCTGACTCTCCTCCACACGCTTTATCGCAGCGGGGCGCGCCGTGCCTGAATCCGCCTCTGCCGGGACGGCCGCCGGGTCGCGCTGGCGCGAGTACCTGGAACTTTGCAAGCCGCGCGTGGTGGCGCTGATCTGCTTCACCGCGGTGGTCGGGATGTTGTTGGCGGTGCCCGGCATGGTGCCCTGGAATGCGCTGCTGGCGGGCAATCTGGGCATTTTCCTGGCGGCGTCATCGGCCGCCGTGATCAATCAGGTGATTGACGCGCGCGCGGACGCCCAGATGGATCGCACGCGCAACCGTCCGTTGCCGACCGGCACCGTGACGGCAGGCGAGGCGCTGCTGTTCGCCGCCGTGCTGGGCGTGGTGTCGATGATTCTGCTGGAAGTGTTCGTCAACACGCTGACGGCAGTGCTGACGTTTGCGTCGCTGATCGGGTACGCGGTGGTCTACACGCTGTATCTGAAGCGCGCCACGCCGCAGAACATCGTGATCGGCGGAGCGGCCGGGGCCGCGCCCCCGGTGCTTGGCTGGACCGCCGTGACCGGCAGCGTGGATCCGCCGGCACTGTTGCTGTTCCTGATCATCTTCGTGTGGACGCCGCCGCACTTTTGGGCGTTGGCGATCCGTCGACACGAGGAGTACGCGCGGGTCAATATCCCGATGCTGCCGGTCACGCACGGCCTCGCCTACACGCGCCTGCACGTGTTGCTCTACGCCGTGCTGTTGCTGGCAGTCAGTCTGTTGCCGTATGCAACGCAGTTCGCCGGCTGGCCATACGCGGTGGCGGCCGTGCTGCTGGGCGCCCGCTTCATCCAGTGGTCGGTACGGCTCTACCGCACTCAGGACAGCGACGTGGCCTCGGCCACGTTCCGGTATTCGATTACCTACCTGATGGGCCTATTCGCCGCCCTGCTCGTCGACCACTACCTGTGAAGACGCGCTGACCGACGGCGACTGGGCGCTGTGGGAGTGCATGGCGAACTTGACGGCGCCGATCAGCGCCAGCACCAGCATCACCGTCATCAATATGCCTGCCAGCACGATGTGTACCGGGTTGGAGCGGGTGGCGCGCTCGTAGTTTCGGCGGTTGCGGACGCCGACAAACGCCCATGCCATCTCACGCAGTACGCCGAAAAAGCCGAAGCGCGAGGTGTCGTGACTCACGCCGCGGCCTGCAGCTGCGATGACAGGCGCTTCAAGGCCTGGTTCTCCAGCTGGCGAATCCGTTCGGCCGAAACACCGTACTTCTCGCCCAGTTCCTTGAGCCCGGTCTTGTGTTCGGCCAGCCAGCGTTGCTCGACGATGTCGCGGCTGCGGGCATCCAGCGTGTCCAGGCCGCGGCGCAGCAGCTTCAGCTGGTGATCAGCCCACTGAGCGTCCTCGAGCGCCTGGGACGGGTCGGGCCGCTGGTCGGGTACCACCAGCGACGGTGAGGGCGACTCGTCGCCGCTGTCCGGTGCGCCGTCGAACGACACGGCCCGGTCGCTCAGGCGGGCGTCCATATCCAGAACATCCTGCGGGCGCACGTCCAGGTCACGCGCGATCTCGCGCGCCTCGGCATCGCCGAGGTGCCCCAGGCGCTGCTTGTGCTGACGCAGGTTGAAGAACAGCTTGCGCTGTGCCTTGGTGGTGGCAATCTTGACGATGTGCCAGTTGCGCAGCACGTATTCGTGAATTTCGGCCCGTACCCAGTGGACGGCGAACGACACCAGGCGCACGCCGCGGCGCGGGTCGAACCGGCGCACGGCTTTCATGAGGCCGATTGCACCTTCCTGGATCAGGTCGGCCATAGGCAGGCCGTAGCCGGCGTACCCACGTGCGATGTGGATGACGTAGCGCAGGTGCGAACTGACCAGCTGGCGCGCGGCTTCCAGGTCGTTTTGCTCCTGCAGCCGGACGGCCAGGGCACGTTCCTCGTCGGCCGACAGGTACGGCGCCTCACTGGCGGCGCGCACCAGTTGTGACAGGTTGCCCACGGCCTGCATGGTCAGGGGCACGGTCATGGCATGGGTCATGATGCCTCCCTTGTGGTTGCGACGAATTTTAGCACTCGGCGATTTAGAGTGCTAAAGGCGTGGCAAGTTGCAGGCGGGGCGAAATCGCGGTCGACGGCACGGCGCGCGGGTGCCGGTCAGTCGC
The DNA here is from genome assembly GCA_003526065.1 of Gammaproteobacteria bacterium. The sequence goes on from DQBD01000248.1 coordinate 11,712, forward strand.
GGCCGCTGATGGTTCGGAAGTGGCTGTCCAGTACGCTGGCCTTGAAGCCAAGCTGCTCCAGGATGTGGGCTGCGGCCTGAGCCCGGCGCCCACTGTTGCAGTAACACACGTAGTGGGTCTCGGGGTCGAGCCGGCTGGCATGCTGGCGCAGCTCGTGCAGGGGGAGGTTGTAGGCGCCCGGCAGGTGCGAATTCTGCCATTCGCCTCGTTGGCGGACATCCAGCCAGTGGCCGCCGTCGCTGATGAGCTCGATGGCCGCCGCGGGTTGCAGCAACGCCAGCCCGGGCGGCTGTTGCAGCGTGTGGTAGTCCTGTCGGGGCAGCCGCATCAGTACGCCGTCGCCGATCATGCTCACGGTGGCGTTGCTCCGTGGCACCTGGCTGAGGGCTTCCATACCGAAGCACTCGCCCTCGCCGAGTTGGGCCAGTTCGATGGACTCGCCATCGTCCACCGGGTTCTCGCGCGTCACCAGTGCGGTGCCGCTGTCGATAATGAAAAAGTCGTCTATCGGCTCGCCCTGGTGGCAGATCACCTGCTGCTCGTGCACCGTTTGCGGTTCGAAGCGCTGCATCAACGCTTCGATGCGTGCCGGTGGCACGGTGCGCAGCACGGGGAAAAAGTCGTAGCGCCAGCGGCGGGGGATGCCGCGGCCGAAGAAGCGGCCGGTTCGCTCCGTGTTGCGGCGCTCCACCACTGCCAACTGGTCCCACGTGGTCATGATGTCCACGAGCGCGAAGGGCAGATACAGCAACACCACGTCCGAGAAGGCCGTTACCGAACGGAAGCGGCCGTCATTGAGCGGGTAGGCTGCGCTGGGCGTGTTGCCTTCGATGATGGCGGCGATGCCGCTGGTGGTGACGGCGCTGGCCTCTCCGGCCAGCAGATAGATCACTTCGTCCAGGGGTTCGCTGAAGGCGTCGAAGACCAGGGTGCGATCGGCGGGTTCCTCGATACGAGCAGACTGCGCCAGCTCGACGAGCTGGGCGCGAGGAAAGGTCGATAGAGGAAGGAAATGCCGCAGTTGGCTGAAGTGCATCGCCCCCGACACCCGCAGTTCTCCCTGACTGACGTGTCCTGCATTGTGGCACGGGCGGCCCCCGGGTGCCGGCCCCTAGGGGCTGAAGTCAGCCAAAACGCTGAACACCGTCCGCACTGCCCAGCAGCAGCACGTCGGCGCCACGGGCGGCAAACAGCCCGTTGGTGACCACACCGGCGATGTTGTTGATGGTCTGCTCCAGCTTGATCGGTTCCACGATGTCCAGGCCGTGTATGTCCAGCACATCGAGGATGATGTTGCCGTTGTCGGTGACGAAGCCCTGGCGGTACACCGGTCGCCCGCCAAGGACGACGATTTGCCTGGCCACGTAGCTGCGTGCCATGGGAATCACTTCAACCGGCAGCGGATAGGCCCCCAGACGCCGTACCAGCTTGGATGCATCGGCGATGCAGACAAACGTGCGGCTGGCCGCGGCAATGATCTTTTCCCGGGTCAGCGCGCCGCCGCCGCCCTTGATCAGCTGGCGGTGCTCGGTGGCCTCGTCGGCGCCGTCGACGTA
>DQBD01000103.1 GCA_003526065.1 Gammaproteobacteria bacterium
TGCGTGTGCGCCGGCCGCACACCGGCCTTCTCGGCCGCCGCCAGATACTTGGCGCTGGTGCCGAACACCGTCACCCGCTCCTGCTCGGCAATGTCGAACAGCTCCGCCGGGCGCACGAACGGCGCGCCGTCGTACAGGATCAGCGTGCAGCCGCTGGCCAGCGCGCTGGCCAGCCAGTTCCACATCATCCAGCCGGTGGTGGTGAAGTAGATCAGCCGGTCGGCGCGCTTCAGGTCCGTGTGCAGCACGTGTTCCTTGCGGTGCTGCAGCAGCGTGCCGCCGGCACCGTGCACGATGCCCTTGGGCACGCCCGTGGTGCCGGACGAATACAGCACGTACAGCGGGTGGTCGAACGGCAGCGGCATGAAGGACGGTTCGGTCCCCATGTGCCGCCCGAGCAGCGCATCCCAGTCGTGCAGCGCCACCGGCGCCGTCTGCACGCGCCACGGCCCGTACGGCACCGCCACCACCTGCCGCACCGTCGGCAGGCCGGCGAGGATTTCCGCCACCGCGGCGCGGCGGTCCTGCGCCTTGCCGTTGTAGTGATAGCCGCCGCAGACGAACACCACCTTCGGCCCGATCTGCCCGAAGCGGTCCAGCACCGCGCCGGCGCCGAAATCCGGCGAGCACGACGACCACACCGCCCCCACACTCGCCGCCGCCAGCATGGCGACCATCGCCTCCGGGATGTTCGGCAGATAGCCCGCCACCCGGTCGCCCGGCTGCACGCCGAACGCCCGCAGCGCCGCCGTGAGCGCGCCCACCTGCGCGGCGAGCTGGGCATAACTCAGCTCGCGCCGTGTGCCGGTCTCGTCGCGGAACACCAGCGCCGGATGGTCGTCCCGCCAGCGCAGCAGGTTCTCGGCAAAGTTGAGCGTGGCGCCCGCAAACCAGCGCGCGCCCGGCATGCGGTCCGCATCCTCCAGCACCGCCCGCGGCGGCGCGTGGTGAACGATGCCGCAGAACGCCCACACCGCCTGCCAGAACGCCGCCGGCTGCGCCACCGACCATTCGTAGAGCCGCGCGTAATCCGCGCCCGGCCGGTAGCGGGCGATGAAGGCACTCAGATTGGCGTCCGCGATGCGCTGCGCGGACGGCTGCCACAGGGGGTTATCGCTATCGGTCATGACCGCAACCTTCAGAAGAGGATGAACAACTCCGTCCCGAAAATTCTTCATCTCGCCGCAGCGGGCGCGCCCGCACCACGCCGCATGTATCAGGGACTTGGGCCCGCGCGCCGTGCCGGAGCAGCCCTGCCCCGTCCGGCGGCTGCCAGAAACGAAAACGCCCGCGTTTTCGCGTGAAAACGCGGGCGCCGGGAACGGCAGGACAGTCGCTAGAAGGCGCGGTGCGAGCCGTCGCAAAACGGCGGCGTGGTGGTGCGCTTGCAGCCACACCAGGCCAGTGTGGCCTTCTCGGCCACCGTGTGCTCCAGCGGCATGAAAGCGGTGCCCTTGTGCGCGCCGTCACAGAACGGCTGATCACCCGACCTGCCACAGGCACACCACCAATAGGTACCGGGCTCGGTTTCCTCGACATAGGGCCCCTTCTGGGCCATGAGCGGTTCGGCCATGCGTTGCTCCTTCATGCGGTGGGAACAGGTACCGGCGGCGCGCCGCCAGGCCCGATCAGACACCCCGCCCCACGCGCGTGTCAATCGCCGCCCTGCCCGCTGGCACAATATCGCGCCATGAACACCCCCTCCCCCGCCCCGCTGTCGCGTCGCCTGTCGGTGGCGCCGATGATGGACTGCACGGACCGCCACGCGCGGTATCTGCATCGCCTGCTTTCGCGCTGCACGCTGCTGTACACCGAGATGGTCACCGCCCAGGCACTGCTGCGCGGCGATCCGGATTACCTGCTCGCCTACAGCCCGGCCGAGCATCCGGTGGCGCTGCAGCTGGGCGGCAGCGACCCGGCGCAGCTGGCGCAGGCGGCGCGCATCGGGGTGGACTTCGGGTATGACGAGATCAACCTCAACGTCGGCTGTCCGTCGGACCGGGTGCAGTCGGGGCGCTTCGGCGCGTGCCTGATGGCCGAACCCGCGCTGGTCGGCGAGTGCGTGGCGGCCATGCAGGCGGCAGTGGCCGTGCCGGTCACGGTGAAATGCCGCATCGGCATCGACCGCACGGACCGCGACCAGGACTTGTTCGACTTTGTCGAGAGTGTGGCCGCGGCCGGCTGCCGGCACTTCACCGTGCACGCGCGCAAGGCCTGGCTGGATGGCCTCTCACCGCGCGAGAACCGCGAGATCCCGCCGCTGCGCTACGAGACCGTGTACCGCCTGAAACGCCTGCGGCCGGAACTGGAAATCGTCATCAACGGCGGCATTACCGACCTCGACCAGGCGCTGGCGCACCTCGGGCACGTGGACGGGGTGATGATCGGCCGCGCCGCCTATCACTCGCCCTGGCTGCTGGCCGACGTTGACCGGCGCATTTTTGGCGCCGCCACGCCCCCGCCCGAGCGCGCGCAGGTGCTGGCGCAATACATCGGGTACATGGACCACCAGCTCGGCGCCGGCACGCCGATCACCGCGCTGACGCGCCCGCTGCTGGGGCTGTTCCAGGGCCAGCCCGGCGCCCGTGCCTGGCGCCGCACGCTCAGCACGCCCGACACGGCGCGTGATCTTGGACGCGTGTGGGCCGCGGCGCAGCATGTGCTGGAGCCAGGCCAGTTGGCCGGGACCTGCGCTGCGTGAGGCAGTAGCACCGTCGCCAGACGCGTCACTCAGACGCCTCGACCCGAGGGCGGGCCTCTGGTGCCGCCACACTCGCCCCGGCGGCGGGCCTTCCGGCCGACGCCCGCTCACGGGCCACAGACCGATCAGGCGCCGCTTTCGCGCAGCAGCCGGTCGACCATGGCCTGGTACTGCCCGCGCCGCGGCGTGAAGTAATGCAACTGGCGCGACAGGAACGGATCGCCGGCAAAGAAGATCTCGTAGATCTCCTGCCGACCGCCGAATTCGCCGGCCACCGCGTCCCAGGCCAGCTTCATCACCTGCACCCGCTCGCGGGCGCTGGCCTGCTCGTTGCCAAGGAACTGTTCAAGATCGCCGGCCGTGGCCGGGTTGTCGAAGTCGGCCTCGGTCGCCGTCATCACCAGGCTCGAACTGCCCATCAGACGGATCAGCTCGTTGACCTTGGTGTTCACCTCGGGCAGGAAAAACCGCAGCATCGAGATCCCGACCATGCCACGGCTCGGCGAGGCGAACAGCGACGCCGTCTCGCGTGCCACGTCCTCCAGCACGAAGCCGGGGTCGGTCTGCTTGGCGAACTCTTCCTGCGCGTGGACGACAAGTTCCCGGGCGCTGGCCTCGACCAGCCCATCGGCCAGTTCGTTCAGGGCCAGGAATTCACCCAGCAACTCCTGGTAGCGCGGCAGCGCACTGCGGCCGAGCACATCCGCCATCTTGCAGGCCAGACCGGTCATGAAGCGCAGCTTGGCCCGCCCGCGGGCGTTGGCCTGCAGCAGCAGGTAGCCGGGAAAGCTCGGGGCCATCATGTTGTAGGCCACGATGTCGCGGTAGATGAACACCCGCTCCCAGGGCACCAGCACGTTGTCGAACACGGCCAGCGCGTCACCCTCGTCGAAGCGTTCGGCGAGCGGCCGGTCGTAGCGGCTGCCGCCGCGGGCGTAGCTCTCGCGGGCGATGAACTTGAGACCCGGCGTCGCCACCGGCACGGCGAAGCACAGGGCATAGTCCTCCTCGCCCGGCCGGCGCGGCATGAACGGACCCACCCAGATCTCGTTGCTGACCGGCGCCAGCGTGGACAGCATGCGTGCGCCGCTGACGACGATGCCGGCGTCGGTCTCGCGCACCACCTTCAGCGCCCGCTGGGCGGACAGGTCCTTGCCGTAATCGCGCTTCGGATCGACCAGCGTGTGGGTGAGACAGATGTCCTCGTCGCGGCAGTATTCCCAGTAGCGGATGGCGTTGTCGGCAAACGCCCTGTCCCGGTGGCCCAGCACGTGCGGGGCAATCACCGCCGCATCGGTGACAAAGGCGTTCATGAAGTCCGGCAGGCGGCCCATCAGGCCGTAGGTCGCTTCCTTGCGCGCCGACTCGCCGCGCAGGCGCTGCTGCACCTGGTCCCAGGTGCGCGCCGGCAGGAAGGAATTGCTGACCGGCCGGCCATCCTTCGGCGAAGGGTAGGTGTAGTCGGCCTGCAGGTCCGGCTGGTGGAAGGCGTCGTAGTGCGCGCCAATGCTGGCGAGGATGCCGGCCAGCGGCACGTGGCGGGTGACGTCCGCCACGCGTTCCCCGCCGATGTACAGCGCGCGGTCGTCACGAAGGCTCGCAATGTACTGCGCGCCGGTGCGTATGCCCATGAGCGGCCCCTCCTCCCTCACCGGCCTTCGCTGCGAGACCGTGGCGGAGGGTTTTAGCCCGTGGCAGCCCCCTGACGCAAGCGGTACGCGCCTGCCTCAGCCACCGAGCCAGAGTGCCGCGCGATAGGCGACGAACGCCGCCAGATACGCCAGGGCAAACAGGTAGCCGGCCGTCAGGGCGGCGACGCGCCAGCTGTTGGTCTCGCGACGGATGACCGCCAGGGTGCTCAGGCACTGCGGCGCGAACACATACCAGACCAGCAGCGACAACGCCGTGGCAAGGCTCCAGTCCTGGGCGATCAGCGGCGTCAGCGTGCCGACCGTGTCCTCGCCGGCCGCCGACAGGGCGTAGACCGTGCCCAGCGCACCGACCGCCACTTCGCGCGCCGCCAGACCCGGCACCAGGGCGATGCTGATCTGCCAGTTGAAGCCGATGGGCTCGAACACCACCGCCAGCGCGCGCCCCAGGGTGCCGGCCAGGCTGTACTCGATGGCCGGCCCGACCGCGCCCGCCGGCGGCGCCGGGAAGCTCGCCAGGAACCACATCAGCACGGTCAAGGCCAGGATGATGCCGCCGACACGCCGCACGAACACCACCACCCGCTGCCACAGCCCGATGGCGATGTTGCGCAGCACCGGCCAGTGGTAGTTCGGCAGCTCCATCATCAGCGTGCGCACCTGGCGCCGCGCGGTCAGGCGCTTGAGCACCCAGGCCACCGTCAGCGCGCCGAGAATGCCGGCCACATACAGTGCCAGCAGCACCAGCCCCTGCAGTTCCAGCCCGCCCCATACCTCGCGGCGGGGAATGAACGCGCCGATCAGCAGCGCGTACACCGGCAGGCGCGCGGAGCAGGTCATCAGGGGCGCGATCAGGATGGTCACCAGGCGGTCGCGCGGGTTGGCGATGGTGCGCGCGGCCATGATGCCGGGAATGGCACAGGCGAAACTCGACAGCAGCGGGATGAACGAGCGCCCCGACAACCCCACGCCGCCCATCAGGCGGTCCAGCAGGAACGCCGCCCGCGGCAGGTAGCCGGATTCCTCCAGCACCAGAATGAAGAAAAACAGGATGACGATCTGCGGCAGGAACACCAGCACACCGCCGGCACCGGCAATGACGCCGTCGACAACCAGACTGTGCAGCCAGCCGTCGCCGAGCAGGGAGCCGGCGAGGCCACCGGCCCAGGCCGTGCCCGCCTCGATCCAGCCCATCGGTGCCTCGGCCCAGGCGAACACCGCCTGGAACACCAGGAACAGCACCAGACCCAGCAGCAGTGGCCCGGCCAGCGGGTGCAGCACCACCTGATCGATGCGGTCGCTGACCAGGTGCGGCATCGTTTCGTTCAATCCCACGCGCTCGAGAATGGCGCGTACGGCGGCGTGATCGCCGCGCGGATCGACCTCGGCACCGGGGGCCGCGTCTTCACCGTAGGACGGTTTCGGCCAGGCTGCCCGGTCGCTCAGCAGCGCCCGCAGCGCCGCGGCGCCGTCGGGCTTGACGGCGACGGTGGGAATGACCGGCACGCCCAGTTCCCGCTCCAGGGCCGCGGCATCCACCGTGATGCCACGGCGGGCCGCCAGATCGACCATGTTCAGCGCCACCACGCACGGCAGGCGCAGGCGCTTGACGGCCAGCACCAGGCGCAGGTTGCGCCGCAGGTTGGTGGCATCGACCACGCACACGATCAGGTCCGGCCGCTTCTCGCCCACGGCGCGCCCGTAGAGCACATCGGCCGTCACCCGCTCGTCCGGCGAGCGCGGGTTCAGGCTGTAGGCGCCGGGCAGATCCAGCACCCGCACGTCCTTGCCCGAGCCGGCCGTGAATCGGCCTTCCTTGCGCTCGACCGTCACCCCGGCGTAGTTGGCGACCTTCTGCCGACTGCCGGTGAGCCGATTGAACAGTGCGGTCTTGCCGCAGTTGGGGTTGCCCAGCAAGGCCACCAGGGGGTCGGCATGCTGGAAATGCAGGACCGCCTCTTTGTTCACGACGTTCACGATGCGGCCTCGACCAGCACGCAGGCCGCTTCGGCCCGACGCAGCGCAAAGGTGGAGGCACCGACGCGGACCACCAGCGGATCGCCGCCGGGCAGGCCGCGCGCCAGCAGGCAGACCGGCTCCCCCGGAATGAAGCCGATTTCCTCCAGCCACAGACGCCATTCCGGCAGTTCCGCTGGCACCTGGATGTCGACGACATGCATCGGCTGGTTCAGATCGAGTCGGTCGAGCGTGACCGCTGGCGAGACGTTGTGAAAGTCGCTCATGACGGTGTCGGGTGGCGGGCGCGGAAACCGCGGGCATCGCGGTCAAGCGCCGAACAGGTCGGAAAGTTAATGATAACGATTATCAGAAACGTCTGCCTTCATGCCAACGCTGCCTGCGCAGCGATGACCCAGACACCGGAGCGCCGGGGCCCGGCGCCTGCTTCTCGACGGGAGCCTGCACCAGCTGCCCACGCCGGAAAACGCCCTGCGCCGGCAGCCGGTAACGCTCAGGCGACCTGCGCGGCGCGCACCTGCGGGCGCAACCTGCGATGCATGTCGCGCAGCAGGGATTCGGTGGTTGCCCAGTCGATGCACGGGTCGGTCACCGACACGCCGTAGCGCAACTGCGACAGGTCCGCCGGAATCGGCTGGTTGCCGGCTTCGAGGTTGCTCTCCAGCATCAGGCCGACGATGGAGCGATTGCCCTCCAGCATCTGACTGACACAGTTCTCGAGCACCAGGCCCTGCAGTTCGGGCTGCTTGTTGCAGTTGGCGTGGCTGCAGTCGACCACGATGTTCTGCGGCAGCTTGGCCTTGGCCAGCGCCTGTTCGCACAGCGCCACGGCGACCGAATCGTAATTCGGCCGGTCATGACCGCCGCGCAGCACCAGGTGGCCGTACGGATTGCCGCGGGTGCGGATGACCGCCGACTGCCCCTGCAGGTTGATGCCCAGGAAACTGTGCGGGCTGGCCGCCGATTTCATGGCGTTGATCGCCACTTCGATGCCGCCGTCGGTGCCGTTCTTGAAACCGACCGCCGTCGACAGGCCGCTGGACATCTCGCGGTGGGTCTGCGACTCGGTGGTGCGCGCGCCGATGGCGGTCCAGGTGATCAGGTCGTGCAGGTACTGCGGCATGATCGGGTCGAGCGCTTCGGTACCGGCCGGCAGACCCATGTCGGCCAGCTCCAGCAGCAGCTCGCGCGCCTTGCCGACGCCTTCCTCGATGTGGAAGGAGTCGTCCATGCGCGGGTCGTTGATCAGGCCCTTCCAGCCGGTGGAGGTGCGCGGCTTCTCGAAGTACACGCGCATGATCACCAGCAGCGTGTCCTTGACCTCCTGCGAGAGCGCCTGCAGGCGACGCGCGTAGTCGCGTGCGGCGTCCAGGTCGTGGATGGAGCACGGGCCGACCACCACGAAACGGCGCGGGTCGCGCCGGTCCAGGATGGCCTGCACCGCGGCGCGACCTTCCAGCACGGTGCGCTCGGCGGCGGGTGTCAGCGGCAGCCGGGCACGCACCTCGGCCGGGGTCGGCATGAGCTGCTGCTCGACGACATTGATATTGGTCAGCTTGTCCATGGGCGCTCGGGCGATCGCATAAGTCAAAGGCGGCCGCCGATTGTAAAGGCTGCGCGCCGATGCTGCCGACGCCGGCGCCGACGGGCGGCGCGCTGGCCACGTCCAGGCGCGAGGCGGGAGGCACCCGAAAAACACGACGCCCGGGCGGAGCCGGGCGTTTTCGTGCAAGCGATGGTGGGCGATGCTGGGATCGAACCAGCGACCCCTACCGTGTGAAGGTAGTGCTCTACCGCTGAGCTAATCGCCCCCTGAGCTGGACCGTGCGTGCCGTTCCAGGGGCGCGGATTGTAGGCGGCCGGCCGGTGGCGGTCAATCATCCGGCACGGGCGCCGGACGGCCGCCGCTACAATAGGCGCCCCACGCCGCCAGCCCCCGACCCGAACCCGACATGAGCGTCCGCAGCCGTTTCGCCCCCAGCCCCACCGGTTATCTGCACATCGGCGGGGCCCGTACCGCCCTGTTCGCCTGGCTGCATGCGCGCCGTCACGGCGGCACCTTCATCCTGCGCATCGAGGACACCGACCGCGAGCGCTCCACCGAAGCCTCGGTCAACGCCATCCTGGAAGGCATGACCTGGCTCGGCCTGAACTACGACGAAGGCCCGTTCTATCAAACCCAGCGCTTCGAGCGGTACCGGGACGTGCTCGACCAGCTGCTCGCCGCCGGCCATGCCTACCGCTGCTACTGCACCCCGGAAGACCTGGCGGCGCGGCGCGAGGCGCAGCTGGCACGCAAGGAAAAACCGCGCTACGACGGCCGCTGCCGCCATCTCGACGCGCCCCCGCCGGGCGAGCCGCCGTTCGTGATCCGTTTTCGCAATCCGCTCGACGGCGACGTGGTGGTGGACGACCTCATCCGCGGCCGCGTGCCGTTCAGCAACACCGAGCTCGACGACCTGGTGCTGGCGCGCACCGACGGCACGCCGACCTACAACTTCACGGTGGTGGTCGACGACATGGACATGGGCGTGAGCTGCGTCATTCGCGGCGACGACCACCTCAACAACACGCCGCGTCAGCTCAACATCCTGCGTGCGCTGGGCGCACCGGCACCGCAGTACGCGCACGTGCCGATGATCCTCGGCCCGGACGGCGCGCGGCTGTCCAAGCGTCACGGCGCGGTCAGCGTGCTGCAGTACCGCGACGACGGCATCCTGCCGGAGGCACTGCTCAACTATCTGGTGCGCCTGGGGTGGTCGCACGGCGACCAGGAAGTGTTCTCGCTCGACGAACTGGTCGCGCTGTTCGATATCGAGCAGGTCAATCGCGCCGCCGCCGCGGTCAATCCGGAAAAGCTGCTGTGGCTGAACCAGCACTACCTGAAAACCAGCGACCCCGAGCACGTGGCGCGGCACCTGAGCCCCTTCCTCGGCCGTCATGGCGTCGATCCCGCGCTCGATGGCCCGCCGTTGCACGAGGTGGTGCTGGCGCTGCGCGAGCGCAGCAAGACACTGCTCGAGATGGCCGACAAGGCCCTGCCCTTCTACCGCGAGTTCGACCACTACGATCCGGCCGCCGCGGCCAAGCACCTGACGGCCGAGGTGATCGAGCCGTTGCTGACCCTGCACACGCGGTTCGAACAGCTCGAGGACTGGCAGGCCCCGCAGCTGCATGCGCTGGTCGAGGAGGTTGCGGCACAGCACGGGCGCAAGTTCGGCCAGCTGGCGCAACCGCTGCGTGTGGCGCTGTGCGGCAACGCCGTGTCGCCGGCCATCGACGTCACCTTGCAGCTGATCGGGCGCGGGCGCGTGCTCGGACGCCTGGAACGCGCCGTACAGTGGCTGAAAAACCGCGACGACGCTTGACACTGCCGGCCGGCAATCAGTAAAGTTCGCGCCCCTTGCACGGGGCCATAGCTCAGCTGGGAGAGCGCAACACTGGCAGTGTTGAGGTCGGCGGTTCGATCCCGCCTGGCTCCACCAAAATTCGCCACACCGGCCCGACGCCGGTGTGGCGCCGGCCTACGTCCCCATCGTCTAGAGGCCTAGGACACCGCCCTTTCACGGCGGCAACAGGGGTTCGAATCCCCTTGGGGA
>DQBD01000296.1:0-2641 GCA_003526065.1 Gammaproteobacteria bacterium
GCCAGCCGGTGGCCGACAACAGTACTGCTGCCGGCCGCGCCCAGAATCGACGCGTCGAACTGCGCATCACCGAATAGCCGCCGTCGCCCACCCCCCACGGGGCAAGCGGCCATGTGTAACGTGCCTCAGCACATGGCCGCGCATTTGGGCTAGGCTGCACAGTTAAAGCGTAGGCGCACGAAACCTGGGCCGGCGCATCGCGTCAGCGATGATCGCCCCCCTCATCCAAAACGAGGTCTCACATGAACTTAAAACAACAGGCAATTCTGGCCGCCAGCCTCACCGCGCTGTGCGGCGCCGCCGGCGCCCAGGAACTCGACACCCGCTGGTACCTGTCCGGCGGCCTGAGCTACACCTTCGCCGACGATGAGCGGGAAGACATCGCCCCGGGCATCGACGTAGACGACGCACCGGGCGGCTTCGTCGGCATCGGCAAGGCGGTCAACGAATGGCTGAACCTGGAGCTGAACCTGAAGGGCCAGCAGTTCGACCTGGACAGCGCCGGCGAATGGAAGCAGTACGGCGGCACGCTCGACGGCCTGTTCTTCTTCAACCGGAATCCGGGCTTCGCGCCGTTCGCCGTGCTGGGTGTGGGCGCCCTGCACACCGACATCTCCGGTGGTTTCGACGAAACCTCCACGGTGGTCGAGGCCGGCCTCGGCTTCATGCGCGACATCGACGATGACGGCGCCAAGCTCCGCGTGGAGGCCCGTCATCGCTGGGACTTCGCCGACCTCGACATGCCCGGCGTCGATGACACCTTCGGTGACTGGGTCGTGATGGCCGGTGTCAGCATTCCGATCGGTGCCCGTCCGCAGGCCGCACCGGCGCCGCGCCCGGTGGCCGAGGTGGTTGCGCCGCGTCCGGTGCCCACGCCGGAGCCGACGCCGGTCACGGAAACGGTGGTCCTGAAGGGCGTCAATTTCTGCTTCGACTGCGACACGCTGTCCGAACAGGCCAAGAGCACCCTCGACGGCAACGCCATGGCCCTGATCAACAAGCGGCCGAACGCCACCTTCGAGATCGCCGGCCACACCGACAGCATTGGCTCCGACAGCTACAACCAGGACCTGTCACAGCGGCGCGCCGTGAGCGTGCGCAACTACCTGGTCGACAAGGGCGTCGACGCGGGCCGCATGAGCGCCAATGGCTACGGGGAGAGCCAGCCGGTGGCCGACAACAGCACCGAAACCGGTCGGGCACAGAACCGCCGTGTGGAGCTGCGCATCACCGAGTAACGCCTCCTGGCCGGGCCCGCGCCCGGCCCGTTCCCTGCCACGAAACCCGCGCTCCGCCGCGGGTTTCGTGCTTTCTGGACCCGTGCCGGACTACCATCGGACAACGCCCTGACACGGGCGTGTTCACACCAATGAAGTCAGGAGGAGTCCGCATGTCATCGAACACCTACGCCGGCCTCAAAGACCGCGTGGTCATCATCACCGGCGCCGGGCAAGGCATCGGCCGCGCCTATGCCAAGCACTTCGCCGCGCAGGGCGCCATCCCGGTGATCGCCGAGTTCAACGCCGATGCCGGCCGCCGCGTCGAGGCGGAAGTAAAGGCCGAGGGTGGCCAGGCGCTGTTCGTCGCAACCGACGTTGCCGACGAGGCATCCACCCAGGAAATGGCGCGGGCGACGCTGGACGCCTTCGGGCGCATCGACTGCCTGATCAACAACGCCGCCGTGTTCTCGCGCATCACCATGGCACCGTTCTGGGAACTGCCGGTGGACGAGTGGCGACGCGCCATGGACGTCAACATCACCGGCTCCTTCCTGTGCGCACGGGCGGTCGTGCCGACCATGCAGGCACGGCGCTTCGGGCGCATCATCAACATCTCGTCGGCCACCATGATCATGGGCCGCGAGAATTACCTGCACTACATCACCTCGAAATCGGCCATGGTCGGCATGACACGCTCCATGGCGCGCGAACTCGGCCAGTGGGACATCACCGTCAACACCTTCTGGCCGGGGGTCACCAAGACCGAAATCGAGCGCCCGTCCGTGCCGAACGAGGTGTTCCAGCGCATGACACAGATGCAGTCCATCAAGCGGCTGACCCACACCGACGACCTGGCGCACGGCGTGATGTTTCTGTGCTCGGACGATGCCGGCTTCATCACCGGCCAGAGCCTGCAGGTGGACGGCGGGCTGACCTTCATATGAGCGGTAGCGGCCGGCCACCTGAACCGGTGGCCGGCCGGGGCGCTGAGACGGTGGTACAGTGCGCGCCACCTGCACGGGCCACCGTGGCCCCAACCCCAGCCGAGCCATGCCGCGCGAACTGACTATCGCCCTGGCCCAGATGAACTGCCTGGTCGGTGACATCTCGGGTAACGTCGACAAGATCATCGAACTGGCGGCCACCGCCCGCCGTGAACACGCCGCCGACCTGGTGGTCTTTCCGGAGCTGGCCATCACCGGCTACCCGCCCGAGGACCTGCTGCTGCGCCCGGAGTTCATCGAGCGCAGCGAGGCCGGGCTGGAACGCATCCGCCGCGCGGTCGGTGGCATCGCCGTACTGGTCGGCTTTCCGCACCTGCACAAAGGCGAGCTGTACAACGCCGCCGCGGTGCTGCGAGACGGCGAAACGCTGGCGCTGTACCACAAGCACCTGCTGCCCAACTACAGCGTGTTCGACGA
>DQBD01000296.1:2867-11055 GCA_003526065.1 Gammaproteobacteria bacterium
GTGTGCGAGGACATCTGGGGCCCGGCGCCGATGGCGCAGGCCGTGCGCGCCGGCGCGCAGCTGGTGGTCAACATCAACGCCTCGCCGTTTCATGTCGACAAACAGGCCGAACGCGAGGCCGTGATCCGCGAGCGCATCGCCGTCAGCCCGGTGCCGGTGGTGTACGTGAACATGGTCGGCGGCCAGGACGAACTGGTCTTCGACGGCGGCTCGCTGGTCATGGACGCCCAGGGGCGCATCACCCAACGCGCACCGGCCTTCGAGGAAGGGTTGTACCTGACGCGGTTGCGCGTGGGCCGCACGGGTGTCGAGCCGCTGCCGGACACCGTGACTGAAACCGATGGCCTGGCCGGCATCTACCAGGCGCTGGTCACCGGCGTGCGCGACTACATCGACAAGAACCGCTTCGCCGGCGCCATCGTCGGCCTGTCCGGCGGCATCGATTCGGCGCTCACCGTGGCGATCGCCGCCGACGCGCTCGGACCGGACCGGGTCCATGCGGTGATGATGCCCTCGCCCTACACCTCGGACATGAGCCTGGAAGACGCGCGCGCCGAGGCAGAGGCCCTGGGCGTGCGCTACAGCACCATCTCCATCGCCCAGACGGTCGACAGCATCGAGCGCGCACTGGCGGACGAGTTCACGGGCTCCAGCCGGGACGCCACCGAGGAGAACATCCAGGCGCGCGTGCGCGGCGTTCTGCTGATGGCGCTGTCCAACAAGACCGGCAAACTGGTGCTGACCACCGGCAACAAGACCGAGATGGCGGTCGGCTACGCCACCCTGTACGGCGACATGGCGGGCGGCTTCGCCGTCATCAAGGACGTCCCCAAGCTCCTGGTGTACAAGCTGTCGCACTACCGCAACACCCTGTCCGCGGTGATTCCGGAACGGGTGCTGACACGCGCGCCGTCTGCCGAGCTGCGCCCGAACCAGACCGACCAGGACAGCCTGCCGCCGTACGACATGCTGGACGCGATCCTGGAACTGTACATAGAGCAGGATCGCTCGGCGGAAGACATCGCCCGCGCCACCGGCGCCAGCCTGAAGACCATTCGCGAGGTCATCGCCATGGTCACCCGCAACGAATACAAGCGCCGGCAGGCGGCCCCCGGCGTGCGCATCAGCCAGCGCGCCTTCGGTCGTGACCGGCGCTACCCGATTACCTCCGGCTTCAAGGAGCCGCGCGGCGGCTGACGGCCGGCGCCTACCCAGGCCGCGGCGCTTCTGGTATAAAAGCGGCCTTTTTTCTGGTCGGCGTTGATGCCGGCCCGATTTGCGGAGAATTCCATGTCCAGGGTCTGCGAGGTCACCGGCAAAGGGCCGATGACCGGTAACAACGTGTCGCACGCCAACAACAAGACGCGGCGGCGCTTTCTGCCCAACCTGCAGCGCCACCGCTTCTGGGTCGCCAGCGAGAACCGCTACGTCTCGCTGCGCCTGTCGCGTCAGGGCATGCGCATCATCGACAAGAAAGGCATCGAAACCGTTCTGGCCGAGATGCGTGCCCGCGGCACCAAGGTTTAAGGAGACGTTTCCATGCGCGAGAAGATCAAGCTGGTCTCCACTGCCGGAACCGGGCACTACTACACGACGATGAAGAACAAGCGCAACACGCCGGACAAGATCGAGCTGCGCAAGTTCGACCCCAAGGCGCGCGCCTACGTGACCTACAAGGAAGCCAAGATCAAGTAAGCAGCGGCGCGGTCCGCTGCGCCACGACCCTACCCATGTCGACCGACATCCTGATTGACGTCGACAACGTCAGCCGCAGCTTCGGACATCGCGACGTCGTGCGCGATGTCAGTTTCACCGTGGTCAAGGGCGAAGTGTTGGGCTTCCTGGGCCCCAACGGCGCCGGCAAGACCACCACCATGCGCATCCTCACCGGCACCCTGGCGCCCAGCCGGGGCCAGGTGCGCGTGGGCGGCATCGACATGCTGCAACACCCCACGCAGGCCAAGGCGCAGCTCGGCTACCTGCCGGAAACCCCACCGCTGAATCGCGACCTCACGGTCGACGAGTTTCTCGACTTCTGTGCCCGCCTGCGCCGCCTGCCACGCCGTCAGGTGCGCCCGGCGCGCGAGCAGGCCAAGGCGCGCTGTGGCCTGCATGACGTCGGCCGGCGGTTGATCGGCAACCTGTCAAAGGGCTTCCAGCAACGCATCGGCATCGCCCAGGCGATCATCCACAACCCGCCGGTGGTGATCCTGGACGAGCCCACGGTCGGGCTCGATCCCATCCAGATCCAGGAAATCCGCGCCCTGATCCGCGAACTCGGCCAGGCGCACAGCGTGATCCTGTCCACCCACATCCTGTCCGAAGTGCAGGCCATCTGCAGCCACGTGCAGATCATTCGCCGCGGCGAACTGGTGCTCAAGGCCGGCATCGACGAACTGGCCACCCACCTGCACGGCGCCCACCTGCAGGTCGCCTTCCGCCGGCCGCCACCAGCCGAAACCCTGGCCCAGATGGACGGCGTGGCCACACTGCACCCACAGGGCGACGGCCGCTGGCTGGTGCACTTCGATGGCGACACCGACCCCACCGACGCGCTGGTGCGTGCGGCCGCGGCAGGCGACTGGGGCCTGTACGAGCTGACCCGTCCGCGCCTGTCGCTGGAGGACGTGTTCCTCGAACTGGCCGGCGATGTCCCGGCCGACGCCCCGGAGCACGCAGCATGAGGGGCATGCTTGCCATCGCCGGCCGCGAACTGCGGGTGCTGTTCGCCTCGCCGTCGGCCTGGGCCATGCTGGCCGTGGTGCAGGCCATCCTCGGCTACCTGTTCCTGACCCAGATCGACATGTTCGTGCAGCTGCGCTCGCAGCTGATGGCCATGCCGGACCCGCCGGGCCTGACGGAAATCGTCGCCCCGTCGCTGTTCGGCAGCGCCGGCATCGTGCTGCTGATGGTGGTGCCCCTGATCACCATGCGCAGTTTCGCCGAGGAGCGGCGCAACCAGACCCTGCCGCTGTTGCTGTCCGCGCCGCTGTCGGTCACCGGCATCGTGCTCGGCAAATACCTGGCCCTGGTCGCCTTCCTGACCCTGGTGACGGCACTGACCGCGCTGATGCCGGCCAGTCTGCTGCTGGGCGCCACCCTCGATCTGGGCCTGCTCGCCGCCGGCGTGCTCGGCCTGTGGCTGCTGCTTGGCAGCTTCGCCGCGCTTGGCCTTTTCATGTCCACGCTGACGGCACACCCGGTCACCGCCGCCGTGAGCACCTTCGGTGTACTGCTGCTGCTGTGGATTCTCGACTGGGCCAGCACCGGCGGTGGCGAGGGCAGCGGCGAACTGCTGCGCCAGATATCCATGCTCAACCGCTACCAGCCACTGCTCAAGGGTGTGTTCTCGACCGCCGACGTGGCGTACTTCGTGCTGTTCATCGCATTGTTCCTGGGACTGAGCATCCGCCGCCTGGATGCCGAGCGCCTGAGCGGCTGAGGTCATGACCGCCCGTCCCTCCACCCGCTTTGCACTGCGCCTGCAGGGTCTGCTGTCGCTGCTGCTGTTCGTGGCGGTGATCGGCCTGCTCGGTTACCTGGCCCACAGCTACGATCAGCGCTTCGACTGGACCGCCAGCGGCCGCAACTCGCTGTCCGAGGCCAGCCGGCAGGTACTGGACACGCTGCCGGCGCCGGTTGCCGCCACCGTGTTCCTGCGCCCCAACCCGCCGCTGCGCGCCGACATCGACGACCTGCTGCAGCGCTACGCTGCCGCCTCGCCGCGGTTCACGGTCGAGTACGTCAACCCCGACCAGGCGCCGGCACGGGTCAAGGAACTGGGCATCCGCGCCGACGGCACGCTGCTGCTGGAACTCGACGGCCGGCGCGAGAAGCTCGAACAGCTGGACGAACAGGCCGTCACCAACGCCCTGATGCGCCTGTCGCGCAGCGGCGAACGCGCACTGGTATTCCTCACCGGCCACGGCGAGCGCAGCCCGGACGGCGAGGCCAACCACGACCTGTCCACGTTCGCGGCGGCCCTGCGCGATCAGGGTGTGCAGGCCCACCGCGCCGACCCGACCACCGGCAGCGACTTTCCGCCCGACGCCACGCTGGTGATCAGCGCCCCGCAGGTGGAACTCGGCAAGGGCGAGGTGGCCGCCATCGAGCGCTTCCTCGACGCCGGCGGCAACCTGCTGTGGCTGGCCGACCCCGGCCCGCTGCACGGTCTGGAACCGATTGCCGCACACCTGGGCCTGCGCCTGGTGCCGGGCACGCTCATCGACCCGGTCGGCCAGGTCATCGCCGGCAGCGCCCATTTCGCCGTCGCCAGTCCGGACAACTACCGTTTCCATCAGTCCCTGTCCGGCTTCGAGTTCACCACGCTGTTTCCGCTGGCCGCCGGCCTGGAACACGATACCGGCGAGCCGTGGACCGCCACCGACCTGATCGACATCGCCGTGTCCGGCTGGTCGGAAACCGGACCGCTGACCGACACCGTCGATTTTGACGAAGGGCAGGATCGGCAGGGACCGTTCGTGCTGGCCACCGCCTTCACCCGGCCACACGGCGAACGGGAACAGCGGGTGGTGGTCATCGGCGACGGCGACTTCCTGTCCAATGCCTACATCGGCAACGGCGGCAACCTGAACCTGGGCCTGAACCTGGTGAACTGGCTGGCCGCCGACGACAGCTTCGTCAACATCCCGCCGCGCGTGGCGCCGGACACCGAACTTGCCCTGTCGCGGGACGACAGCCTGCTGATCGGCTTTGGCTTCCTGTTCGGCCTGCCGGCCGCCTTCGCCGCCGGCGGCGTCGGTGTGTGGCTGCGGCGCCGGGGGCGCTGATGCGCGGACGGCTGTGGCTCAACCTGGCGCTGGTGCTGATCGTCGCTCTCCTGGCGGCGATCGCCTGGCAGCAGCCCGGCAAGACACCACCGCCTCCGGCGACCAGGCTCACCGCACTCGATCCCGGCAGCGTCGCGCACATCGCGTTCCATCCGCCGCGCGGCGAGCCGTTCGCCCTGCAGCGTGAGGGCGAGACCTGGTTCATCGAGCAACCCCGCCTGCGCGCGCAGCCCTTCCGGGTCCGGACACTGCTGGAGCTGCTGACCGCGCCCAGTGCCGCCCAGCTTGCGCCGGCCGACGACCAGGACAACGCCTTCGGCGTCGAGCCGCCGCAGACACGCGTGGTGTTCGACGACACCGAAATCGCCTTTGGCCTGACCAATCCGGTCGGGCTGCGCCGCTACGTGCGTGTCGGCGACACCGTGCACCTGATCGAGGACCGCTACTACCACCATGCCGCCTCGCAGTGGGTCGACTGGGTCGACCGCCGCCTGCTGCCCGAGGGCGTGACGCTGACCGGCCTGCAGTTGCCGGACCTCACCCTGAGCCGGGCCGACACCGGCTGGCAGCTCGACCCGCCGCCGCCGGCGATCGGCGCCGATGCCATCACCGCGCTGGTCGAGGAATGGCAGCGTGCCTACGCCATGGACGTGGAACCGGCCGGCGAGCTGCCGGGCGACGCCAAGCCGCTGCGCCTGGAGTGGGACGGCGGCGCGCTCGATCTGGGCATCGTCCGCGACGGCGACGAGTGGCTGCTGTACCGCCGTGACACGCCGGTGCGCTACCGCTTCAGCGACAACCAGGGACAACGCCTGCTGGAACTGCCGCAGCAAGCCCCGCAGCCGCCCGCCGCCGCCCCCCCGCACCACGACCACGACCACGCCGCACCCACGGCAGCGGACGACGCCGGCGCCTGATGCCGGAGCTGCCGGAGGTCGAGACCACCCGCCGCGGCCTGGAGCCGCTGCTGGTCGGCCGCCACATCACCCGGGCGGTGGTGCGCAACGCCGCGCTGCGCTGGCCGGTGGCGCCGGAACTGACCACGCACCTGCCCGGCGCGCGCATCGAGTCGGTACAGCGCCGCGCCAAGTACCTGTTGCTGGCCACCGATCGCGGGCACCTGCTGCTGCACCTGGGCATGTCCGGCAGCCTGCGCGTGCTGCCGGCCGGCACGCCGGCACTCAGGCACGACCATGTCGACATCCTGCTCGACGACGGCCAGTGCCTGCGCCTGCGTGACCCACGCCGTTTCGGCAGCATCCTGTTCGCCGGCGACACGCCGGCCGCGCACGCGCTGCTGGCGCGGCTCGGCCCGGAGCCACTGGAGCTGGATACCGAGGCGCTCGGTGCCCACCTGCATGCCGCCTCGCGCGGCCGACGGGCGGCGGTCAAGCTGTTCCTGATGGACTCAGGCGTGGTGGTTGGCGTCGGCAACATCTACGCCAGCGAGGCGCTGTTTCGCGCCGGCATCCGCCCGAACAAGCCCGCATCTGCCCTCAGCCGCCCGGCCTGCCGGCGTGTGGCGGCCGCCATCCAGGCGGTGCTGACCGAGGCCATCACCGCCGGCGGCACCACGCTGCGCGACTTCTCCAACAGCGACGGCCTGCCCGGTTACTTTGCCCAGGAACTGTCCGTCTACGGCCGCGCCGGGGCACCATGCCGGGTCTGCGGCACGCCGATCCGCGAACAGCGGCTCGGCCAGCGCTCGACCTTCTGGTGCCCGGTATGTCAGCGCTGACAGGGCCGACTCAGGCGCGCAGTCCCAGGTCCCTGAGCCGGGGCAACACCTGCTCGCCGAAATAGTCGAGTTCCGGCACATAGTCCAGCCAGGACAGCAGCAGGATGTCGACGCCGATGTCGGCCAGGCGTCCGATTTCCTCGGCCACCTGCTGTGGCGTACCGACCAACGGATAACCGCCCCAGCCGACGATGAAGCGCTCGGCAAGGGCCCGCGCCTGAGCCGGGTCCATGGACTGGCTGTGCACGCCGAACGTCGTCAGCAGGTTGTCCAGCGCGGCCCGGTCGCCGTGGGCGACGATGTGATCCCAGACCGCGCGGGCCTCGGCCTCGCTGCTGCGGCACACCACCGCGGCCGAGGTCATGATGCCCAGCTCACGCCCATAGCCGGCTGCCCGCTGGCGAATGCGGGCAATCGTTTCGCGGCCACGCGCCAGGTCGTCGATCAGGCAGAAACTGACGTCCATTTCCCGCGCGGCGTAATCGATTCCCGCCGGAGAAACACCGGCGTTGATCAGTAGCGGGTACGGCTGCTGAACCGGTTTGGGCCGCAAGTAGCCCGCCTTGATTCGGTAGTACCCACCCGCATGATCGAAATCCTGCTCCTGCCACAGCCGTTTGCACACGCGAATCCACTCGGTCGCACGGGCGTAGCGGTCGTCGTGTGGCAACTGCTGCACGCCGAACATCTCCATCTCCGGCGTGAACCAGCCGCACACCACGTTGATGCCGAAGCGGCCACCACTGATGTGATCGATGGTGGCGGCCTGCTTGGCGGCCACGATGGGATGCACGGTCGGCACATGCGACGTGGCGACGATGTGGATGCGCTCGGTCACGGCGGCCAGTGCCGCAGCCCAGGTGTAGACCTCCAGGCACTCGCCGTTGAAGTCGGTCGCGCCGCCGAAGCCCTTCCAGCGCCCGACCGGCACCAGCAGGTCGAAACCCAGGGCCTCGGCCCGCCGCGCGAGCGCGAGATTCTGCTCCCAGGTCGGTCGGAACGACGACTCGGCCGTACTGATGGTGCAGCCGTTGCTCACGTTGCTGCCAAAAATGCCCAGCTTGATGCGCTGGCCGGGATCGAACAAGGGATGGCCGCTGCGGCCGCTGGGAATGGCCATGCCGGGTGTCTCCTCCGTTTCGATGCGACTGCGCGTCGGCGCCCGGACGGCAGGCACAGCGCCGTGAGCGCCGGACTCAGGGTATAACGCGCCGCATGAACCTGCTCGCCGACCTGCCGCCCGGGCCCTTGGCTGCGGAACGGGTGGATGCCCTGCTCACCCGTCCGGGCCTGCGCGTCGAACGCATCGTATCCACCGGCCAGGCCAGTCCGCCGGGCTTCTGGTACGACCAGGCCGAACACGAACTGGTGGTGCTGCTGCACGGCCGGGCGGAGCTGACGCTGGACACCCCGGACGGCACGGTGACCCACCGCCTGCGTGCCGGCGACTGGCTGGAACTGCCCGCGCACTGCCGCCACCGGGTCGAGGCCACCGACACGCCGACGGTCTGGCTGGCCCTGTTCTGGCCCACCTGAGACGCCCGGTGCGGATCCTGCTGCTGGCCGACACCCACGGCGTGCTCGACGCGCGCATTGCCGAACTGGCGCGGGAGTGCCAGCTGGCGGTGCACGCCGGCGACATTGGCTCGGACGACGTGCT
>DQBD01000296.1:11322-11451 GCA_003526065.1 Gammaproteobacteria bacterium
GGACGACGTGCTGGACCGGTTGGCGGCCGCCGCCGGCGGGGTGCTGGCCGTGCGCGGCAACAACGACGTGCCCGGCAAGTGGCTCGGCGCGGCCGCGACGCTCGCCGGCCTGCCCGATCAGCGCGGTGA